>CAYOJI010000015.1:1211-29551 GCA_964404225.1 uncultured Nitrospiraceae bacterium | reverse complement strand
GCGTCGGACTACGAATCCGCAGGTCGGGGGTTCGAATCCTCCTGGGCGCGCTAATCTCTCATTCTTCCTTATGAACTTAGTATTGAATCTCAACAAACCTAAAGACATTACATCTCAGCAAGCAGTCACGATGGTAAAAAAGATGTTTTCTTCAAAAAAGGCTGGACATGCAGGTACCCTTGATCCTATTGCAACAGGGGTACTACTTGTTTGCTTAAATGAATCAACAAAAATAACGAGATTTCTCTCTGAACTCGATAAAGAATATATAACATGCATAAAACTTGGTGAAAGGACGGATACATACGATTTAACGGGTAGGGTTATCGAGAAAAAACAAATAGAAGGGATAAAAATAGAAGATATTGAAAAGGTATTAGAAAAATTTATTGGTGAGATTAGACAAATACCACCGATGTACTCTGCGGTCAAAGTCAAGGGTATTCCTTTATATAAATTGGCAAGAAGGGGTGAAGTTATTCAAAGACAAGAAAGAACTGTCAAGATATATAATATTGAAATTTTGAATTTTGAAATTCCTTACATTTACTTAAAGATTAGATGTTCAAAAGGAACATATATTCGAACTCTATGCGAAGATATTGGGAATACCCTTGGTGTGGGCGCACATATGTTTTCACTACAACGGACAAGAATAGGCAAATTTATAATTGAGGAGTCAGCAAGGATAGAAGAAATTACTACAAAAAAGAATGCTCTTCATTCGATGGATTCGGCCTTATCACACCTACACGAAATAGTACTTGATCCAGATTCCATCTCAAAGCTTAAACATGGCAGACCTATTATTTATGCCGAAAAAAAGTTTATAAATCAATATATTAGAATTAAGAGTCCAGAAAATATTTTAATCGGTATTGGGAAGGTGCAAAAAGGGCTCCTAAAAGTGGAGCGAATTTTCAACAACCATATATCTCAATAGTAATTTGCCTTGAAAGATGTAATTAGATTAATTCATATGTTGAAAAAATTTATCTTTGATACCTCATCCTGTCTTTAACCGTTTCATCCCCTTTTTGTGATTTCAATCACAAACTTAAACTAATTTCTTAGGGTTTATGCCAAATCTTATTATATATATTAAAAAAATACTTGACAAGATGCTTTTTTTTTGGTATTCATAAGCTATGTTTTGGGGTAAAAAGAGTTGTATTGGCTTGGATATTGGTTCAAGTTATCTTAAGGCTGTACAACTTAAAGATACAAAAGGCGGATATGAACTTGAACTATTTGACATATTACCTTTACCTCCTGAACTGATAGTCGATGGTGCTATTATCGATTCTCTTCGACTTGTAGACTCTCTTAAAGAATTAGTGAGAAAGGCTAAGATCAAAGCTAAAGATGTTGTTATTAGCATAGCTGGCCACTCATCAGTAATAATCAAGAGGGTATCACTTCCTGATATGTCTGAGGAAGAACTTTCGGAATCTATTAAATTTGAAGCAGAACAGTATATACCTTTTGATATTGAAGATGTAAACCTTGATTTTCAGATCCTCGGGCCTAAAGAAGAGCCAGGCCAGATGGATGTTATACTCGTTGCCGTAAAAAAAGACATAATTAATGATTATATTTCTGTAGTTAATGAAGCGGGATTGAATTGTATAATTGTTGATGTAAATTCATTTGCTTTAGAAAATATATATGAGGTTAACTACGAGATAAAGCCTGCTAAAAATATTGCTCTCGTTAACATAGGAGCAAGCACAATAAATATGAATATACTGCGAGGAGGGGTTTCTGTTTTTACAAGAGACAGTGCTGTTGGTAGTAACTTGCATACAGAAGTTCTTCAGAGGGAGTTTAACCTTACATATGAAGTTGCTGAACGTCTCAAAAGAGGCGAAGTTGTTGAGAATGTCTCTCCTGAAGATGCTATCTCTGTTATGGAGGTAGCATCAGAGGAAATAATAGGAGAGGTAAATCGTTCATTTGAATTTTTCCATGAAGAAATTAGCGAGGTAATACTTAGCGGTGGATGTGCGCTTATAAAAAATTTTTCTAAACTCTTTGCAGAAAAAATTGGTGTTGAAACCAAGATTATACAACCTTTTAAAAACATAAAGATTCCTAAAAAATTTGACGTTGCTTATTTAGAGGAGATTGCCCCCTTACTTGCTGTAGCAACAGGATTAGCATTAAGGAGGCATGGCGATAGATGATAAAAGTAAACCTTTTACCAGTAAAGCGGAAAAAGAAAGCTAAGCCACTTCCTCCTTATGTACTTTTGGCTATTGCAGTTACTGCTTTTATAGCGCTATTAATGGCTTATCTTATATTCTTTTTCAATTCTCGGTTGTCTGAAAGAAAGGCTCAATTTGAATTAAACAAGAAGAAGATTGCTGAACTGAAACAGAAAATAAAAGAAGTAGAAGACTTCGAAAAGAGTAATAAAACTTTTAAAGAAAGGAGCGAAATAATCGAAAAGTTAAGCAAGAACAAAAGTATACCGGTTAAACTCCTCGATGAAATAAGCGCTCAATTGCCTACTGGCATATGGCTCCAAACACTTTCTGTATCAGGGTTAGAAAAGGTTGATGTCACCGGTTACGGGTTTACAAATACGGATATAGTTACTTTTGTTGATAACATTAAAAATTCGCCTATGTTTACAGAGGCATATTTGCTTGAATCAAAGAGTGAAGAAAAAGAAAAGGTTCCGCTCTATATGTTTAAACTGACTTTTAAAATAAAGGTTTAAAATGGCACTTAAAATTAATATAGATTTTAAAACCTTGCCTTCCTACGCAAAGGTAATAATTTCTGTTTTGCCAGCAATAATTATTGCAATTATTATTACCTTTATTTTTATCCTTCCAAAGAATAAAGAGATAAAAGAACTCGAAAAGCAGATTTCGGTCCAAGAGAACGAGATAGCAAAAGATCAGGCAAAGGCTGCTAAACTTTCTGAATTGACGCTCGAAAATCAAAGATTAAAACAGAAACTTGAGGAATTAAAGCAACAATTGCCAGAAGAAAAGGAAGTCTCCAGCTTATTGAAACAAGTTTCTGACCTTTGCATAAAGTCAGGACTCAAAGTTTCACTTTGGAAGCCTGAACAAAGGAAGACACATGAAAGCGGAATAGTTTATGAAATTCCTGTAAAGGTTGAGCTTGAGGGTAACTATCACAGCCTTGGGTATTTTTTCAGTAGCCTGACAAAGCTTAATAGGATAGTTAACATTTCTGATATAAAACTCGGGGATCCAAAACCTGAGCGGGAAAGTGCAATACTCAAGATATCATTTAATGCTACAACCTTTTCATCGATTCCAGAGGAAGAAATAGGCAAGACAGCAGAAGAAAAACCTGGGAAGAAAAAATGAGGCTCTTAAGCTTTTTTTTAATTTTTATATTATTACTGTTACCTAACATAGGTTGTAGAAAAAAACAGCCTGTGCCACGTTCTCCTAAGGCAACGCAGGTTGAAAAAGCAGAAGTAAAAACAGAAGGACCTGGACGTGAAAGTGTTAAAGAAATTTATGATGAGCAATATACATATGAGTCAAAAGGAAGGCGAGATCCTTTCCTGTCCCTTGTAACGATAACAAAACAGAAACCCCTCAAGAAAAAAGGAGCAACTCCTTTTGAAAGTTATGATGTTAATGAAATTAAATTATTAGCAATTGCATGGGATGAAAATAAGCATTATGCCCTTATAATGTTACCAAATGGCAAGGCATACACTATTACAGAAGGGATGACATTAGGGCTCGAAGGGGGAAAGGTTACAAAGATAAATAAAGACAGTGTTGTGGTTAGAGAATACATTAAAGATTATAAAGGTGATTTAAAACCAAGAGATTCAATTTTGAAACTCCATAAGGGGGAAGAAGAATGAAAAAGAAAATAAAATACATCAAGCGAAGAGCGAAGAGCGAAGAGCTAAGAGCAGAAAGCAAAGATTTTATGCTCTACCCTTATTCCTATCTGCTTTTTGCTCTATTCTTTATGCTCTTTGCTTTTTTGGGTTGTGCAACAACGAATAGTAGTAATACCGAAACCTTAACAAAAATAGATGCTACTGTAATAACAGGCATCGAAATTCAGGATAACTCTGTTACTGTGACAGCTAATAAACCATTTATTTATACAATTTATAAGCCTGGAGACCCTTATAAAGTGGTCATTGATATGCCTGATGTTTCAATCGGTAATTATAATAAAAGAATCGTTTCAAGCAAGGCAGGTATAACAGAGATACTCCCCTCACAGATTGAGTCTCCTTCTCTTATAGCAAGACTCGAGATATTATTACAGGCACCTGTTTCGGTTGAGCAGGAATATAAAAATAATGTTCTCACAGTAATGTTTAAAGAAAATATACCCGAACAAAAAAATTCACCACTTGTACAAATTTCAATGGATGAAGAAACAAAACCCGAACTCACTTTCCCTGAAAAGAAAAAGCTTATATCTGAATCTGAAAGCCTGTTGCCAAAGGCTACGGAAATATCAAATATATCCTTTGAAACAGTGCCAAATGCTGTGAGGGTATTAATTAAAGGTAATGGTTCCTTGACTCCCAATGTTTTTCCTCTTGAGGGTCGTATTGTAATTGATATCCCTGATGTAGAGATGAAGGCAACTATACCTACAAGCGTAGTTGCACCTGTTCGAGGAATCCGTTATGGAAAACACGATGACAAGGTAAGAATTGTTCTTGATTTACAAAGAGAAGCGATGTTTAATGTTGAAGCTATTGGTGATTCTCTTACTATTTCTTTTAATAGGGAGAAACTACCTATTTCTGCTTTAAAGGAAACTTTTGAGGAAGAGATAGAGCTAAAAGAGGAAGCCCCGGAAACAGTAAAAGAAGAAGGTATTACCTTTAATAATAGATGCCAGGCTTATCTTGAAGGGAGAGAAAGAATCAATTTTGATTTTCAGGACCAGGATATAGTGCCAATATTCAGACTTTTTGCTGATATTAGCGGATGCAATTTATTTATACATCCCGAGGTTAAAGGCAGGGCAACAATGAAATTCAGAGACGTGCCATGGAATCAAGCACTTGATACTATCCTTAAGACATTCAGTCTTGGAAAATCTATTGAGGGTAATATAATAAGAATTGCTCCACATACTGTTTTTGCAAAAGAAAGCGAGGAAAAAGCCCAGGCAGAGGAAGCTGTAATAAAAGCCGAATCGCTTGAAACGAAGATGTTTCCTATAAGTTATGCTGAGGTTTCGGCTGTTGAATCCGCTATAAAAAATGCAAAGATATTATCACCAAGAGGGAGCATAAATGTTGACAAACGAACAAGTACAATGATTGTAAAAGATATACCCTCTGTTTTTCCCGAGGTCGAATCTCTTCTTGCGGCTCTCGATAGACCAACGCCTCAGGTTTTGATCGAGGCGAGAATCGTTGAGGTTAACACAGCTTCTACAAGAGACTTAGGGATTCAATGGGGACTAAATATCCACACTACAGATACTTTAATGTCTGTAGGTGGTTTGTCTGGGGTGCCGACCCTTTCAAGCGGACCATTTACAGGTGGGAATTATATCGTAGATTTTCCTTCAAAAAGCGCGGGTCCGCTGTCAGGTTCAGGTATTACTTTTGGGATACTAAATCCAGCAAAAACTTTAGGACTTGACCTTCAGCTTTCTGCACTCGAAACAGCAGGGAAAGGTAAAGTTATATCGAATCCAAAAATTCTTACTGTAGACAATGGAAAGGCAAAAATATTACAAGGAAAAAGCATTCCTGTCAGGAAATTAACTACAGAAGGAACGATCTCCACCGAGTTTAAAGATGTAACACTTGAGCTGACTGTAACTCCTCATATAACACCTGATAAGTCAATAGGCATGTCTGTGGAAATTAAAAAAGAAGAATTAGACCCCACTGTCCCTTCGGTAGAAGGAGTACCTGGTACCGATAAAAAAGAAGCAAACACTAATGTAATCATTAAAAATGGAGAAACAGTAGTTATTGGTGGAATGTATAAAATAACAGAAAATGAATCAAGGTCAGGTGTTCCCGGTTTAATGAAGATTCCCATACTCGGTTGGCTTTTTAAAAGCGAATTAAAAGAAACAACAACAAATGAACTTTTAATATTTATAACACCAAGGATTGTAGAGAAACCATAATGATTAGAAATTTTAAATACAAAATACTAAATTCTAACAATATAAAATGGATGTCAAAATGGCGCAAGTAGCCAATAAAGTTTTCATTTCAATATTTGGAATTTTGGATTCGTTTATTAATTCGATGTTAGTTATTTTTTTAAATATAGGCAGGAGGAAAAATGAAAAGTAAATATATCTTACTGTTTACTGTTTACTGTTTACTGTTTACTTTATTTTTGTGGGGATGTGGAGATGGCCCGGGTTCTCCGGGAAGCGAGGGATCGGAAAAGACAGGGGTTATATTAGATGCATATGTAACGCCTGTATATCTTAACAAAAATACACCTGATGTAGATGCATTTCAGGACATATGTGATCCAGGGCCTCCTCCTGAATACGAGGAATTTACAGATCATTATGCAACAGTAACAATAAATGCGAGACTTCTAAATCCTAACACTACATTCCAACCTGGTAACCTTTATGTTGAAAAATATACGATTGAATACAGAAGATCAGCAGATTCAATAAGTTCACCTCCTATTGAGACTTACGTAGGATATAGCACAATACCTATTGTTGCTCCTACGGGGTCTGGTGTAACTACAGTTGAAGCTTCTGTTATGTTCGTTGATCTTATAAGAAAGGAGAAATATAGAACAGATGTAACTTCTGGGCAATATAGTTCTGGACCTTCATATATAAATAATTATACAGCCATATATACATTTGAAGGGAAGAACGATTTTGGAGATAAATTCAAATTCAAGACACAGGTTGATTTTTCAATTGGTTGGTATCTAAATTGTGACTAATTTGGAGGATAAGATGAAAAAATATTTCATAATTTTTATATTATTGACTTTATCCTTCGTTAATTTTAGTTGTGGTGGGGGAGGAGCTGGTTCCTCGGATTCCCCAAAAGGAGAAAATCCTGGAATACCATCAATTGTTCAGGTCCTTCCTTCTCATTACATTGCTCAGACCAATAGTTATATAACAATTCATGCAAAGGTTCTGGATGGAAACGGAGTAGGGGTTCCGAATGTTATGGTTAGTTTTACAAATCTATCACCTATTGGTGTTTTAAATCCAGTATCAGCAAGAACAAATAAAGAAGGAATTGCGACAGTGAACGTTGGATCTAATACACCTGGATTTTCGACTATTCAGGCAGAAGTTAACACAGGAGTGGCTATTGTAAGAGACTATAAGACAGTATTTTTCTCCCCGACAAGCACAGCACAGCTTACACCTTATCTTGGTCTTTATGTCGATGGAGATGGGGACTTTATATTTAATGAAGAGGGCGATTTTATTCTTTTTCAAAATGAGAATGACAGTAGTGTAATGGTAATGGCTAAAGTATATAATGCGGCTTCAAATATAGCTGGAAGTGTAGTAACCTTTGGTTCAGACAGACCCTATAAAATAGGTGCAGATCCTGATGCAAAGTGTAGTGATGGAAGTGATGCATGTGATGTGATATTCCCAGCAGGTAATGAAGCTATAACCAATTCAAGGGGTGAGGCATCTGTTCCTGTAATGATTGTCCCTTCTACACTAATGCCCATCCCAACAACCTTGAACATTTATGCCTTAGCTGATATTGGTGCATTTAATATGATTACATTGTTCTTACAGCCTGTAACAATAAGTAAAGTGTCTGTTTCTGCGAATCCTAATATTATAGAATCTGGAGGAACTTCAGAAATAAGTGCTATAGTGACAACTACAGCTGGGACACCGGCGCCTGATGGGACAACAGTGAACTTTAGGATTCTCTCTGGTGTAGGTGGAGGAATTGATCCATTTGGTCAGACAACAAGTGGAGTTGCAACGGCTACATATACGGCCCCAGAGCTTGCAGAGGGTGGTTCTGACCAGATAGTAACTATAGAGGCATCGGCTGGTGGTAAGAAAGGCACGGTGATAATAACAGTAAAAGCACCACCTGCTCCCGAAGAAGGGGGATAATTTAAAAGAAGGATTCTGAATGAGAAGTAATTTTAAGGATAAAAAATGAAGGAGTAGAAAATGAAAAAGTTTTTATATCTATTTTTAGCATTATTCCTAATCTCATGCGGGGATGTAGGTGATCATTCTTTAAATATCTCTTCAGATACTTCAGAAGAAAAAATAGAAATAAATACAAGTGGTATAAAAGTAACAACTCAATCTATTATCTCTCAGGTTGATAAAGGAATTTATAAAGAGGGTGAATTACTTGTAAAATTTAAATCCAATGTTTCCGCCACATATTCAGCTACAAAACACCAAAGTCTTGGTTCATCATTAGTAAAAAGATTTAATATTGTTCCGAATCTTGAATATGTTAAGTTGCCAAAAGGGCTATCTGTTCAAGATGCGATTGCCCAATATATGTCAGATCCAAGTGTAGAATTTGCAGAACCAAACTATATTAGGCGAATTGCATCTGTGATACCAAATGATACCTATTTCAGAAATCAGTGGGCATTACACAACACGGGTTTATATGCTGATGGGACGGAAGATGCAGATATTGATGCACCAGAGGCGTGGGAGATTTCAACAGGAAATCCTAATTTAACCATTGCAGTCCTCGATACAGGGATAGATTATACTCATTCAGATCTTGTCGGAAATATATGGGTAAATCAGGGAGAGACGAACTGTATAGATGGAGTTGATAATGATGGTAATGGATATATAGATGATTGCTTAGGATGGGATTTTGTTGGTTCGGACTTTCTTTTATCTGTTGATGATAATAATCCTATGGATGAATATGGCCATGGTACCCATGTAGCAGGAATAATAGGGGCTGTGGGTAATAATGGTAAAGGGATATCGGGTGTAATGTGGCGTGTAAAACTCATGTCTGTAAAGGTACTTGATGCTGATGGCTACGGAACTGATGAAGAAATTATACAAGGCATTCAGTACGCTGTTTGGAACGGTGCTAAAATAATTAATGCCAGTTTAGGCGGTCCTGGTTTTTCCTATTCTCTTTATAGTGCCATTGCAACAGCAAATGCACACGGCGTTCTTTTTATCGCTGCTGCTGGAAATGGTGGAGACGACCTTGTAGGAGACAATAATGACTTCGCACCTTTTTATCCTGCAAGTTATAATTTGCCCAATATTATCTCAGTTGCAGCTACTGATCAGGATGATAGGAGGGCTTCATTTAGTAATTTTGGTCCTAATTTCGTCCATGTTGCAGCACCAGGGGTATATATTCTAAGCACAATTCCACAAGATTTATATGCTGATAAAGACTTCAATATGGGCACCTCGATGTCAACTCCACATGTTGCAGGGCTTGCAGGTCTATTAATGAGTTATTATGATGGTTATCATAATACGCTTTTTAATTATATTCAGATTCGTGACACAATATTGAGATATGTTGATTTATTAGATACTTTAAATGGCTGGATAAAAACAGGGGGAAGGATTAATGCTTATAAGGCAATTTCTTCTCTATTGCCACCCACTAATCTTAATGCTACAGCAAAATCACCAACGAAGGTGAATCTTTCATGGTCAGATAATGCAACAGGTGAAGACGGATATAAGATTGAAAGAATGGTAAGCGGAGGATTATGGGTACTGTTAACTACGGTGCCAGCAAATTCTTCATCCTACACTGATAATACAGTAATAGGAAACAATACATATTCCTACAGGGTAAGGGCATATAACAGCATCGGCGAATCATTCCCATCTAATGAAATAACTATTACTACCCCGAGAAAGAAACACAGTGGTGGAGGCGGCGGATGTTCAATAGGTGGGAATCAGAATCTTCCATCGACAATTGGTAATTTAGCAATTATGTTTATCCCCATTATATTTGTACTTATATTAAGGCGTATGAAGTAAATAATTGTTTATAATTATAAGCTGATTAACCTAAGGATTTTTATATAACACCTAACCCATATTGTTCACAAAAATTTTGGCAGATGCAGTATTTGAGCAGTTTTATTAACTTCTTTCGAAGAAAGAATTTTCCTCCGAGGCTCGATTATATCGAGCCTATAATGAGCGAAAATACTGCATCCGCCAATTACTCATGAATTTATGAATAAAGTGTGCTAAGCTTGACAGGTCTTTAAATTTTCCAATAGACTAATTTTAAAATGGAGCTTTAATTAAGGTAGATTGTTGAAGGTATTTCTTTTAAACAATAGATATATAACTTATCTAAATATTATTTTAAGCATAGCAATCTTTTTTGCATCCCTATTTCTGATACGTGATTTGGTCTTATTATCCACAAAGGAAGAAAATAGTCCGAAAAGTAAGAGAAACCCTCCTTCTATAAACGAAATGCTTCCTATAAAAAATCGAATTGAAGACTATAAACTAATTTTGAATAATAACCCCTTTGGGATTAAAGGAGGAGAATTAAGGTCTTTAGCCGGTTCCTTAAATTCAAATAAAGATTTCCAAAACAAGGAGGTTGATATCTTATTACTTGGAACCGTAAGCGGACCACCAGAGCTTAGTTATGCTATATTTGCTGATAATAAAGGCACTCAAGAGGTATTCAAGATAGGAGAATCTGTATTTGGTGTCGGAATACTTAAAGCAGTAAAAAAAGATAGAGTTTTTATAAAAAATGGTTCAAGGATAGTAGAGATTCCATTTGAGGATTTGAAAATAAGGGAGGTTAAGAAAGGGGCTTCAGAGGCTGCGTTTTCTAATAATTTATTTGCTCGTAAAATAGGAAATAGTAGTTACATAGTTGATCAGAATAAAATCCAACAGATGATTTCTAACCCATCACAGATGATGACAGATGCAAGGCTCAAACCGAATGTTGTGAATGGAAAAGAGGAAGGGTTTATTTTAAGTGAAGTCAAACCAGGTGGCATTTATAGTGCCTTAGGACTTCAGAATGGAGATATACTTTTAAGAATAAATGAGTATGACATATCCGATCCAGAGAGGGCACTTCAGGCATTTACAGCATTAAGAGGGTTAGACAGGGTTCAACTTGATCTGATAAGAAATGGCACAAAGATGACAATAACTTATCAGATAAAGTAAAATTGTTAAAGATTTTAAAAATGAAGAATAAATATCTAAGCTTAATTCTCATTTTTGCGTTTTTTTCAATATCTTTCATTTATCCTGTTTTTCTCGAGGCTGGATTACAAAAAGAAAATATAAAGGATAAAAAGGTTGTTGTTAACTTTGTAGATGTTGATATAGCGACAGTTGTTAAATTTATCAGTGAGGTTACTGGGAAAAATTTTGTATTTGATGATAGAGTTAAAGGTAATATTACAATCATTGCTCCCTCTAAATTATCAGTTAATGAGGCTTTTAGCCTTTTTACATCCGCCCTTGAACTTAAAGGATTTACTATAGTGCCTGCAGGAAAGGTTTATAAAATTGTGCCGATTGCTCAAGCAAAACAAACAGGTACAGAGATTCTCAAGGATGACAGCGCAACAGTAAACGATACTTATATTACAAAATTGATACAATTAAAATCTATTTCTGCTGAAAAGGCGCTTAATTTTCTTCAACCGCTTATTTCAAAAGATGGACACATATCTTCTTATGGTCCAAGCAACATGATAATGATTGTAGATTCTGCTATGAATATCGAAAAGATTCTTAAGATTCTTGAGGTAATAGATAAACCAGGTGCAGAAGAGCCAGAGCTTATAATGCTTAAATATGCAAATGCTGAAGATGTTGTAAAAATCATTTCAGAGGCACTTGACCTTAAAACCAGAACACAAGCTGTGGCGCCACGTTTACCAAGACCTGGTGAATCAGTAAGCACAGTTTCGATTGAAGAAACAAAAACTAATGTTTTTGCTGATACCAGGCTTAATGCTGTAATATTGATTTCTGCTGACAAGCAGGAGCGGGAAACAATAAAGAGGATAATATCACTTATGGATATACCTCTTCCTGAGGCAACGAGCAAGATTAATGTTTACTTTCTTGAAAATGCGGATGCCACTGAACTCGCTAAGGTTTTGGAAGAAATGATTTCCGGTTTAACATCCCAAGTCAAGACTTTACAGGGTAGCCCACAATCTCTAAAGGCTGTTCTCGAAGGTAGGATTACTATATCGCCTGATAAGGCAACAAATTCACTTATCATTGTGGCTTCTCCTGCGGATTATCAGAATCTTATCCAAGTAATAAAACAGCTTGATAAAAAAAGAAGACAGGTTTACGTTGAGGCCATGATTGTGGAGGCTTCTATAGATAGACTGAGAGAGCTCGGGACAAAATGGAGAGTTCTTGCAGAGAAAGATAATGAGCCTGTTACGATTGGTGGATTTGGGACTTTAGATGCCTCATCACTGCAGAATATATTGTTTGGTTTGACTGGAATGACAGCGGGAGGCATGGGTAATTTTCTTGATGTCAAAATCAATACCATTAAGCCGGATGGAACGATTGCCACTTCTACCCTAACAGTCCCCGGCTTTGCAGCCCTTTTCAGCTTAAATGAATTTAGAGGCGCAGTAAACGTGCTTTCTACACCACAGATTCTAACATCTGATAATAAAGAGGCTGAGATTGTTGTAGGAGAAAATGTCCCTTTTATATCAAAGAGAGAAAGGGACGTTACTACTACCAATACTGTACTAAGTTCGATTGAACGGAAGGACGTAGGTATAACTTTAAGGATTACACCCCAGATCACGGAAGGGGATTATGTTAGACTTGATATTTATCAGGAAATCTCGTCTGTAAAACCAGAATCAGAGACTATTCTCATAAATATTGGTCCTACAACAACAAAACGTTCAACGAAGACATCTGTAGTTGTTAAGGATAATCAGACTGTAGTAATAGGTGGTCTTATGGAAGAGAGGGACGAGGAAAGTATAAACAAGGTTCCGCTACTTGGAGATATTCCAATACTCGGATGGTTTTTTAAAAATAAAACTATAGAGAAAAAGAAGACAAACTTACTTGTTTTCCTGACCCCACATATTGTTAGAGAAGCAGATCACCTTACGACATTAACAGACGAAAAGAGATTGGAATTTGCTATAGCAAAAGAGAGCTATAAAAAAGGTGAATTATTAATAAAATTTAAGGAAGGAGTATCTGAAGAAAGGATAACAGAAATACTTTCAAACGAAGGCGCAGTTATAATTTCAGCCATGGGGATTAAAGGACTTTATCTTATAAAACTTAAAGAAGGACAGGAAGTTAAAACAGCTATTGAGATATTTAGGAAATATCATGAAGTTGAGTATGCAGAACCTAATTATATAAGGCAGATTAAATGAATAGATGGAAAAGATTGATGTTATAAAAGATGAAGACGTAGAAATCGTCCTCTTACAAAGTATCCCACTTAATTTTGTAAAAGCAAATCAGATATTTCCAATAAAGAGGGATGATTCTGAACTTATAGGAGCGGTCGCTGACGAAAAGGGTATGTTAGCACTCGCTGAAATCTCTAAGTATCTCGGCTTAAAACCAAGACCTTTATTAGCAAAAGTGGGGGTGATCATTGATGCAATCAATAGATTTTATGGTCAGATAGGTTCTGCGGAAGAAGTAATGGGTACTATAGCAGGCGAAGAGCTCTCATCTATTGCAACAGAATTCGAGTCGCCGAAGGACATTCTCGAATTAACAGATGAGGCTCCTATAATAAGGTTGCTTAATGCCCTTCTTCTTCAAGCTGTAAAGGAAAGAGCGAGCGACATCCATATCGAACCTTATGAAAAAGAACTTGAAGTGAGATTAAGAATTGATGGTATCTTACATAAGGTCTTATCACCTCCAAAAATAATCCAGGATGCGTTGGTTAGCAGGATTAAGATAATGTCTAATCTTGATATAGCAGAGAAAAGATTGCCACAGGATGGAAGAATAAGATTACTGCTTGGTGGAAGAGATATAGACGTTAGGGTCTCTATAATTCCTACAGCTTATGGCGAAAGGGCAGTGCTCAGATTGCTGGATAGAAGACAGGGATTACTGGGATTATGGGAAGTAGGGTTTAATAAAGATGATGAGAAGATAGTAGAGGAACATTTAAAAAGACCTGATGGAATAATACTTGTTACAGGTCCTACGGGGAGCGGGAAAACTACAACACTCTATGCAGCACTTAACAGAATTCATACTGAGGAGAAAAATATTATTACTGTAGAAGATCCTATCGAATATCAATTAAAAGGCATTGGTCAAATGCAGGTTAACCCCAGAATAGGTCTTACTTTTGCATCTGGGTTAAGATCAATATTGAGACAAGATCCCGATGTAATAATGGTAGGTGAAATAAGAGACATTGAAACAGCAGAAATAGCAATGCAGGCTTCTTTGACAGGGCATCTTGTTTTAAGCACTTTACATACAAATGATGCCCCGAGCGCAATTGTCAGGCTTGTGGATATGGGGATAGAGCCCTTTCTTGTTGCGTCATCTTTAACACTTGTTATCGCTCAAAGACTTGTGAGAACTGTTTGCCATTATTGTAAAGTATCATATGAGCCTTCTGAGGTAGAGAGGACATACATAAGAGTGGAGGGTAAGGATAGAGGTGACTCTATACTCTTGCATAGAGGTCAAGGCTGTGATAAATGTAAAGGTAAAGGATATCTTGGAAGGACGGGAATATTTGAGCTTCTTGTTATAGATAATGAAATGCGCCCCATGATAATAGAAAGGGCAGATTCTCAAAAGATAAAAAGTTATGCTATTTCAAAAGGGATGAAAACACTTCGCCAAGACGGTATAGAGAAGGTTATTAAAGGCATTACAACACTTGAAGAAGTCCTTAGAGTAACACAGAAGGATTATGCCGATATTTCAATATAAAGGATACAGGAATGATGGTTCTGAAGTTGTAGGGACAATAGAGGCAAACAGTCCAAAGGATGCTATCCTTAAACTTAAAGATGTAGGCCTTTATCCTGCAAAAGTAAGAGAGGCTGTTTACAAAAGAAGATTCAGAATCTTTCGAGGTTCCGATATCTCTCAACTTCCTTTGATAACCAGACAACTTTCAAATCTACTTTCATCAGGAGTAACATTAATAGAGTCCCTAAAATCAATTTCGGAAGAGAGTAATGAATTCTGGAGAAATGTATTAATTGACATAAAAGAGAAAATAGCTAGTGGTTCAAGTTTTTCGAAAGCGATTGATACATATAAGGATATTTTCCCTGAATATTATGCAAACATGATAGCAGCAGGTGAGATAGGCGGTAATCTCGATAAGGTTCTCGGAAAATTAGCAGATTTTTTAGAAAAACAATATGACCTTAAGGCAAAGGTAAGAATATCAATGATTTACCCTGTTTTTATGATTTGCATTGGATTTATAGTGCTGTCATTTTTATTTACCTTTGTTGTCCCAAAAATAACTAAGATATTTGAAGATACACAGAACGCACTACCTTTTATAACATTAATACTTATAACAATGAGTAGTATTTTTCAGAATTATTGGTGGCTTATAATTATAATACTTTTAATAAGTATTTATGGAATTAAAAAGATAAATGAAGATAAAAGGGAATTCGTAGATAGCCTCATCTTACGTTTGCCGGGTAATATAGCCCGAAGCCTTTATTATGCAAGATTTACAAGGATATTAAGCTTCTTGCTGGAAGGAGGGCTTCCAATCTTAAAGGCTCTTGATATTTCAGCAAAATCTATCGGCAATAAGATACTCGAGGGGATTGTTATAGAAGCTCGTAACAAAGTGGCAGAGGGTTCGAGGCTCTCTTCAGCACTTAGTGGTTTTCCACCTGTTTTATTGCAGATAATTTCAACAGGTGAGAGAAGTGGTAAATTGATAGAGGTATTAAAAAATGCTGCCCATTCATACGAAGAAGAATTTTCGAGAAGGGTTCAGAAAGCCCTGTCATTTCTTGAACCTACAATGATTTTGATAATGGGTTTTATTGTAGGGTTTATTGTTCTTGCAGTTCTCTTACCTATATTCCGGTTAAATCAGTTAATAAAATAATCAGGAATGGATAGGAGGGAAGGATATGACTCAAAATAAAGGATTTACATTACTTGAGATAATAATAGTTGTATTTATATTGAGCCTTCTTGCTACTTTAGTAGCTCCAAGAATAATAGGCAGGACGGATGATGCACGTATTGCGGAGGCTAAAGTCCAGATCAAAAATTTTGAGACAGCCTTAAAACTTTTTAAGCTTGATAATGGTTTTTATCCCACTACAGACCAGGGGCTTGAGGCATTAATTGAAAAACCGACTGTTGGTCAGATCCCTCAAAATTATAGAGAAGGCGGATACCTTGAACAAAGAAAAATTCCGCTTGATCCGTGGGGCAATCCTTATATCTACATATCACCAGGAGTTTATGGTGATTTCGATATAATGAGTTATGGCGCGGATGGGAAAGAAGGCGGAGAAGGTAAGAATGCTGATATCAAAAATTGGGAGATGTAGCACAGGACTTACCCTTCTTGAGCTCATCGTTGTTATTTTTATAGTTTCTATTGTTATGGCAGTAATTGTGCCTTTATTTCCTGACCTTGAAGAAAATAGATCTAAATCTGAGGCAAGAGAAATAGCTTCAATACTCAGATATTTATATGATAATGCCATTACAAGAAAAGAGACCTTCTTTATTAAGTTTAATTTTAGTGAAGACTCTGTTCATTTTAGCGGTCCTGATGGAGAGAAGGTCAAAAAGTTTAAAAACATTCAGGGTGTGAGTACCCAGTCAAGAGGATCAATTTCAGAAGGAGAATTCATATTTTTCTTTGAACCCCTTGGAATTAGGGAAAATATAACCGTTCATCTCGCTGGTAAAAATAAAGATGTGGAGATAATCCTAAATCATCTCAGCGGAAAAGTTGAGATAAAGGATGAAATACAGGGGAAAGATGGGGGAGAAATTAAGATATAAAGATTTTATTCCATCCTTCAAAATTCGGGAAGGAGGTGGATTTACACTTCTTGAGGTTCTTATTGCGCTCGCTATAGTGAGTGGACTTCTTATAACCGTTATATCTACCCTTAATTATCATTTAAGCCTTATTGAAAGGCATGAAGCAATAACTACAGCAACCCTTCTTGCTAAATATAAATTAATTTCTATGGAAAGAAATCCTGTAGATGAGAAAGGAGTCTTCGAAGCACCTTATGAAAATTATTCTTACGAGACCTACATTAAAGATTCATCTTATCCTAATATAAAAGAAATAACTATCCTGGTTAAATTCGGGAAGGAAGAGGTAAGACTGAATGAGTTTGTACATAAATAAAGATAAAATAATAGATCTTAGGAATCATGGTTTTACCCTTATAGAGATTCTTATATCTATTACTATACTCTCTATAGTCCTTGCAACGATTTATAGTACTTTTTTTCTGACTCATAAAGCAGTTATAGGTATGGATGAAACTGTATTGAAGATTCAAGAGGTGAGGAAAGCAATTGATATTTTGAAATGTGAGTTAGACTCTGTTTATTATGGGAATAATGATGAAAACACATTTTTGAAGATTGAAGATAGGGATTTTTATGGCAAACAAACCACGCGTATTTCATTTACAACTTTTTCGACATTGAGACCGGGACTTTCTAAAATTTCATATTTTGTTGAAGAAAAAGGGGGGAGATTAAATCTATTAAAAAAGATAGAATCTCCTTATGTTAATGAAGATAATACTGAAGATGTTGATATTATCGAAGGTATAGATTCTTTTGCTGTAGAGGCAATGTATGATGGAAAGTGGATTAAATTATGGGATACCAAGATTAGTAAAAACATACCTCAGGAAATAAAAATCAGTATTTCTTTTAGGGCAAAAGACAGACTTATAAGGCTTTTTGATATTGCAACTCCAAAAATAGGAAGCACCATTTAATGAGTTACTTATTTGATCGGAAAGGTGTAGCATTAGTTATAACGTTATTAGTTTTGGTTTTAATAACCGCTATGGTGGTTGAATTTTCTTACGGGGTCTATACGAGTACTAACGATTTATACAATTGGAGGGATTCACAGAGGCTTTCTATAATGGCGAAGTCTGGTATAAGTGTATCTTCAAAATTTTTATTGGATGTTTTAAATAGACAAAGGATTTCATTTCCAGGTTACATGGAATTTCCCGTAGAGAATTCCTTTGATGATTTTAAAGGAGTGATAGTAGTTAGAATTGAAGATGAAAATGCAAAATTTAATGTAAATTCTATAATTTCAGCTAATGGTAGTTTAAACGAAGTTGCCTTTAATTCCTTTAAAAGGCTTCTTAATTTACTTTCGTTGAAAGAAAGCATTGCTGAAAGAATAGCAGACTGGATAGACCCAGATAATGAGCCTCGAGTATATGATTCAGAGAATAGGTCGAAAAATAAATATCTTTATACTATAGATGAAATACTTCTAATAAATGGTGTATTAAGGGAAGAATATGATAAATTGAGACCTTATATAACTGTTTATGGAGATGCACTTATCAATATTAATACTGCTTCAAAGCCTGTTTTAATGTGTATATCTGAAGGGATTACCGATACTCTTGCACAAAGGATAATTGATTACAGGGAGTTTAGCCCCTTTCAATATACATCAGACATTAATAAAGTTTCGGGGTTTGAGATGGGTTTAGGGCTGTCCCTAATAGGAAGGATTGCAGTCGAAGGTAAAGATTTTTATATAAAATCAACAGCTTCATCAGGAGGTATAAAAAGAATAATAGAAGCGGTTTTTAATGTTTCAGGTTCAAATAAGTTGATAAGATACTGGAAGGAATACTAATGAGTAAATCTATCTTTATAGACATCAAGGATCATGAGATTGCTACGTATATTTTTGATATAAAGCAGAAGGGATTCGAGATACTGGATACCAGAAAATATCCCTTTTCAGGAAAGACTGATTTCGAGCTTAATGTAGTAGGCAAGGACTTTGAAAACACTTATATTAGCTTTCCTATGAGCGCACTTAATTTCAGAGTTATTGATCTTCCCTTTTCCAATAAAGACAGGATAAGGGAAATACTTCCATTTGAACTCGACGGGATAATATTGGGAGGGGTGGACAAAGTCGTATTTGATGATATAATTATTGGTTCATCAGACAATAGATGTCAGGTTCTTGCTGTTTATGTTGAAAAGGCATTTATCAGGGATATCCTCGAAAAATTAAAAACATATAATGTCGATCCTTTAATTATTACCTCTTTAGAGCTCAGAAGTATACTTAAGGATTTTACTGTAGAAAGACTTTTATCGCCAATAAGGCTACAGGATGAAGATAGAATAGCACTCGCTGCAGAGGAAATTAAAAAATCAACAATAAACTTAAGAAGGGATGAATTTGCTTATACCCGTGATATCGAAAGAACAAAAAAAAGCCTGAGGGTAACTGCCCTTCTTTTTATATTGCTTATATTCGTTCTATCTGCTGATCTATTATTAAAGATCTACTTTACAAGGAATGAAATAGCTTCTCTAAAAGGCAAGATGCGAAGTATTTATAAGGAATTTTTTCCTGAAGAAAAAAATATATTGAATGAAATTCATCAATTTAAATCGCACTTAAAAATATTAAAGGAGAAGGAAGATTATTTTATTGGTATTAGTCCTCTCAACATACTTCTTGATCTTTCAATGATTGACAGGACAGGTATTGTATTTAATGAATTAGTATTAGATAAAGAAACTCTGACGATGAGAGGAGAGACATCTTCTTTTAGTGACATACAGGAGCTGAAGAATAGACTGGGGCAAGTTTTTAAAGATGTTGATGTATCTGATTCGAGGACTTCTATAGAAGGTAAAATTGTCTTTACAATAACTGCTAAAGAGAAGAAGATTTGAAAGAGTTGTTTAGGGATAAATGGATTATTTATATTTTATCAGTAGTTTTAATTATAGTATTACTTTTTATTTTTGCAATAAAGCATATCTCAGATAACAAAAAACAGATTGAGATACTCAAGGCACAATATCAAGAGATGTTGGTGCTTCAAGAACAATTTAGTTCTTTAAAACAAAAAATAGATGCTGTAGAAAGCAAAAAAAATCTGTCTAATGTTCAGGGTATTATTGAAGCAGTTGAAGAGATCTTTTCCTCCATCGGATTGAAAGGAAAGTTAAAAACAATAAAATCCAGTGGGAAAAGGGAGATAAAGGATGGTATAGAAGAAGTGGCTGACATTTATATTGAAAAAGTAAACATGAATGAGCTTGTCAATATTTTTTTCAGAATAGAAAATGCACCGATGATATTGACTATTAAAAAGGCTGTGATAAAAAAATCTTTTGAAGACCCTGAGCTTCTGAATATTTCAATGACTCTTTCTTTTTTGAAGACAAAGAACACTTTTGAACAGTGATCGCAGATATTGCTCAAAAATTTATTTAACTCAATGATTCTATTAAATTATTTTTATTTATAGATAAAAATATTCATAAGACCATTAGTTATAGGACATTAAGGAATCGAAAAATAAATTTTACATTATTTAATTACATTTTTCAGGTTAAATATTAAATTGTGGAAAATAAAGAATGGTAAAAAAATCTTTATCACTTTAATTCTTTTACCAATTATCTTATGGGCTTTCTGGTTTATAATTCCCGAATCTTTTATCCAGTCTAAGATAGAAAATTTTGTCAGTAATGATAAGCTGATTTTAGAGGTAAAGGGATTAAAGAAGGGTTTTTTTTATTTATTAGTTGTGGATAATTTAGTATTGAAAAATTTTCAGAAAGAATTGATAACTGTCAATAATATTAAAAGCCATATAAATCCATTTTATCTTCTAATATTTCAATTAAAAGGTTCAATTGACGGAGGAGTCGGCGAAAGCGGTAGCATCTCAGGACATGTGAATCTTACCAAAAAGAGGATTGTATCAGAAATTGATTTTGTTGGTCTCAATATATCTGAAATACCACTATTTAAGCTTTTTGGGATAAAAGGAGATGGTATTCTTTCTGGAAACATTAGTATAAAAGAAAACACAAAATATATTAGATTCTATACTGAAAATGCAAAATTAGAACCCTTTAGTTTTTCTAAATTTAGGGTGCCGATAAATTTTTTTCAAAAAATAATGGGTTTTGTCGAGATAAATAGAGATATTATAAATATTGTTTCTTTTACGCTTGAAGGAAGAGATATTTACGCAAGAGCAAGAGGCATAGTTAAGAATAATGTCTTAGATGCAAGTATTGAATTAATGCCTGGCGAATCTTATGTTGAAAATCCTTTGTTTATTTATGAGTTTGAAAGGTATAAAACTTCTCCCGGACATTATGTAATTCCTATACATACAAATTTAGAATTTTAGCCCATATTATTCACAAAAATTTTACCCATGAATTTATGGATAAAGTGGGTTAGTTTTGGCTTTTATAAGCTAAATTTGCAAGAAGATGGAATATGGTGCCAGGCAATATATTATTTGTTTTCATATAAAGCCATCCCATTACGATTGAGGGGAAAAAGCTGAGAAGCGATACCCAGTCATTAGTGAACATTGCTTTTGGAAGATGGGCTAAGGAAAACAGTGAGCTCGCTAACAAAACAGCCTTGAAGTTTCTACCTATCGAATCTTGTAGGAATCCTCTAAAAAAGAATTCTTCTGGTAAGGAAATAATTAGTAACTGAGAGAAAAAATAATATAAAGAAATTTTATTTATATCCCCACCCGAAATCAAATAGTATGGAAGGAGGATAACTATTGAAATTCCAAGACCTATTGATAAATCTTTTAATGATAGCCTTATTTTTACTCTATGTCCTATAAATAGCGGGAAAAGGAGCATTGTAATGGGTAGTAGAATATTAAAAAAATTATTTGTAGAATCTAAATAAAGAGCAAAAGAAAGAAACAAAATTAATAAATAACCTGATATAGTTTTTAAGCTCATTTTATTTTAGCCTCAAAATGCTTCATTCAATTCAAGCTACAATTTAATGAAAGATAATATGTTTAACCACCAAAATGCAATTGTATTATGCAGGTAGAAGACTTTTGCCGATAATAAATCAAATCTTTATTTTGACTGTGATATAATTTCATATCAATGACAAGAGCTATCAGATATTTGACTGCAGGTGAGTCACATGGCAAGGCCCTAATTGGTATACTCGAGGGTATTCCCGCGGGACTATCTCTTTCCTCAGAAGACATTAATATAGACCTAAAAAGAAGACAGGGAGGTTATGGTCGTGGTGGAAGGATGAAGATAGAATCAGATCATGCGGAAATTCTTTCGGGTGTTAGGTGGGGTAAAACCATGGGATCGCCTATAACTATGCTTATTGAAAATAAAGATTATAAAAATTGGCAATATATCATGAGCTTAAAGCCTCCTGTTGAAGGTATGGAGTTTGACGATCCCCGATTTGCGCCTGTTACCCGTCCTCGACCAGGACATGCTGATCTGGCGGGTGTTATAAAATACGGCCATACTGATATAAGAAATATCCTTGAGAGGTCGAGTGCAAGGGAGACTGCTATGAGGGTAGCACTCGGAGCAATAGCAAAGAAGTTTTTATCTGAATTTAATATTAAGATCGGAAGCTATGTCATTCAAATAGGTACGGTCATCAGTCGTCGGTCATCAGTTATTAGTAGAAAGTCAGATGAAAAAGAATTATTGAAGGCTTTTGAAGAAGCTGAGAGATCTCCTGTCAGATGCCCTGATGAAACTACAACAAAAAAGATGTTAAAGCTAATAGATAAGGCTACTGAAAATAGAGATTCCCTTGGGGGCATATTCGAAGTTTTTGTTATAGGAGTTCCTGTCGGACTAGGTAGTCATATCCAATGGGATAAGCGTCTTGATGGGAGGCTTGCTCAGGCATTAATGAGTATACAAGCAATCAAGGGGGTCGAGATCGGACTTGGCTTTGAGATGGCTGGTAGATTCGGCTCTGAGGTGATGGATGAAATATTTTATATAGCGAAGAGCGAAGAGCAAAGAACAAAAAAACTTAAAGGAGGTTTTTATCGGAAATCAAACTATGCTGGTGGCATCGAGGGCGGGATGTCGAACGGAATGCCTATTATTCTCAGGGCTTCAATGAAGCCAATCCCTACCTTAAGAAAACCCCTTGGTTCAATAGATATTTTTACAAAAAAGAAGGTTAAAGCTATATATGAGCGTTCAGATATATGTGCGGTTCCTGCTGCTGGGGTGATAGGTGAGGCAATGGTTGCTTTAACTATTGCAGACGCTTTTATGGAAAAATTTGGCGGAGATAGTATGGATGAAGTAAGACGCAATTATGAGTCTTATATAAACTATATATAAACTATATAAAGGATTTCTAAATAGTAAAATTTCTTAGCAGATGTAAAATACTGCATCTGCCAATTACTCATGAATTTATGAATAAAGTGACTTAGACTTCTGGCAGGTTTAATTTTATATGAAGTTCCTTAAGTTGTTTAGGATCGACTAAAGACGGACTACCAGTCAAAAGGCAGTATGCTTTCTGTGTTTTTGGAAAAGCAATCACATCCCTTATAGACGAAGCGCCTACCATTAGCATCACAAGTCTATCAAAACCTAATGCTATCCCCCCATGTGGCGGTGCACCATATTCAAGCGCCTCTAATAGAAAACCGAACTTGGCTTTGGCTTCATCTTCTTTAATACCAAGGATCTCAAACATTTTCTTTTGAACATCCCTTCTGTGAATACGTATACTTCCTCCGCCTATCTCGTAACCATTTAGGACTATATCGTATGCCTTAGCCCTGAGCGAATGGAGCAAGTTTTTATCATTTATATCACCAAAAAGCATTTTTTCTATGTCAGCGTCCATTGGTGCGGTAAAAGGATGATGCATTGCTTCAAACCTGTTTTCATCTTCGTTCCATTCAAGAAGTGGAAAGTCCGTTATCCATACAAACTTATATCCCCCTTTTATTAGATTTAATTTTTTGGCAAGCTCTATCCTTAGTCTGCTCAATACATCGTGAACTATTTTTTCTTTATCAGCCACGAATAGCATCAGATCCCCTTCTTCTGCCTCAAGCCTTTGTGCCATCAGTCTTAAGATCTCTTCGGGGAAAAACTTTGCTATGGGAGATTCAAAACCATTTTTAACCTTTATCCATGCAAGTCCTTTGGCTCCAAAGGATTTAACCTCTTCCGTAAGCATGTCTATTTCTTTTCTTGACAATCCTGCCATTCCTTTACCATTTATTGCTTTAATTCTATAACCGGAATTTATCGCGTCAAGGAATACTTTAAAGTTCCCCTTTTTTGCGAGGTCTGCCATTTCTTTGAGTTCGAGGCCAAAACGCAAATCAGGTTTATCACTCCCAAAACGCTCAACTGACTCAGAAAAGCTTAGTTGTTCGAAGGGTATATCGAGGTCAGTATCAAGGATTTTTTTGAAAAGTTGCTTCATCATTCCTTCGATAATATCCATAACATCTTTTCTATCAACAAAAGACATCTCAAGATCTACCTGTGTGAATTCAGGCTGTCTGTCTGCTCGTAAATCTTCATCTCTAAAACATTTTACAATCTGAAAATATTTTTCGAATCCGGCAACCATCAATATTTGTTTGAATAATTGTGGTGATTGTGGAAGGGCATAGAAATGTCCGGGATTCAAGCGACTTGGAACCAGATAATCCCTTGCTCCTTCTGGAGTGGATTTAGTAAGTACCGGGGTTTCTATCTCGATGAAGCCTTTTTCATCAAGGTAATCCCTGATGATTTTAGTAGCCCTGTATCTTATTATAAAATTACGCTGAATTTCAGGCCGCCTCAAATCAAGGTATCTATACTTTAATCTCAATAATTCAGATGTCTCTGTCGTTTCATCTATAGCGAATGGCAGAGGATGTGATTCATTTAATATCTCGATTTTATCCACATACATTTCTATATTTCCTGTTGAAAGGTTAGGGTTTTCGGTTCCCGGCGGTCTTTTCCTAATTTCTCCGGAAACAGATATTACAAATTCGCTCTTAAGATTATGTGCAATCCGGTGAGCAATTTGAGATACATCAGGACTAAACACAATCTGTAATACACCACTTCTGTCTCGTAAATCTACAAAAATCAAACCTCCGTGGTCCCTTCTTCTAAAGACCCACCCACATATAGTAAGGGTTTTACCTATGTCAGATTCTTTTATATCTCCACATCCTTTATCACGAACCATTTGACCTCCAAAAATTTGGCTGAATAAAATCCTCGCAAAAATTAAACAATATTTTAACTCGAAAGGTGCATTATATTCAGTTAATTGGAATTTTCATAATCCAATTTCACGCCTTATCTTTTCAACCTCTTTAGGGTTTAAGTATCTGAAAGTGCCTACCTTTAGGGTTCCTAAATTAATGCCATTTATCCTTATTCTCTTGAGCTTAAGAACCATATGCCCGATTTTTTTTAGCATTCTACGTATTTGTCTCTTTTTACCTTCATAAATTGTTATTTCTATCCATGAATTATTATCTGTCCTTTTAATCTGTTTCACGGTTGCAGGAGCTGTTGTCCCCTCTTCAAGCTTTATCCCTAACTGCAATTTTTTTATAGCCTCTTCTCCAATAATTCCTTTTATTTTTACGAGATATGTTTTTGGAACGGCTTTTGATGGATGAAGCATAGCATGGGCTAACTCACCATCATTAGTCAATAAAATAAGCCCTTCGGAGTCAAAATCAAGTCTTCCTACTGGGAAGACTCTATATTTTATACCCTTTAAAAAATCTTTTATAGTTGGTCTACCCTGAGGGTCATAAAGAGACGTCAATACATTTTTAGGTTTATTGAAGATTAGATATACTTTAGGCTCAATCTTAGTAAGAAGTTTTCCGTCAACCTTTATATGATCTTTTAGCGGATCAGCCTTCATGCCAAGAGTTGCAACCTGCCCATTGACAGTGACCCTCCCTTCTAAAATTAGGGCTTCAGCTTTTCTTCTGGATGTAACCCCCATTTCAGATAATATTTTCTGAAGTCTTTTTTGCATTTCTTTTAGTATAATGTATGATTCAAGTTACTTAAGAACTTTTAAGGCTGGAGACAAATTCTTTATTCTCAAGATACCACTGAACTGTTTTTTTAATTCCGTCTTCTATTGTAGTTTTTGGATACCAGTTTAATTTTGCTTTTGACTTCTCTATATCTGCCCATGTAGCTAATACATCTGCTGGGTGTCTGGGGAAAAATTTTATAATAGCTTTCTTTTTTAGGGCTTCTTCTATTAAGTTTATCACATAAATAAGCTCAACTGGATTATCATTACCAAGGTTGAATATTTCGTATCCAAAGGAGTTGAGACATCTGAGTGTTCCATCCGCGATGTCGTCAATATACGAAAAGTCTCTTTTCTGTTTGCCGTCACCAAAGACATTAATAGAGACCCCCTGATCTATGTTTTTAATGAAAATGAATATACTCATATCAGGTCTTCCAGCAGGACCATAGACCGTAAAATATCTCGGTATGCTGATATCAAGTCCGAAAAGATAGTGGTAACTATAGCATAGAACTTCTGCCCCCTTTTTTGTTGCCGAATATGGTGCCAGTGGATTGTCTGTTTTATCTGACTCCCTAAAAGGTATTTCATTAAGACCATATATACTCGAGGTCGAAGCTAATACAAATTTTTTGACACCAAATTCTTTACAACACTCAAGCAGATTTAAAGTTCCTTTAGTATTTGTTTCGAGATAAACCCAAGGGTTTTCTACAGAGGCTCTGACACCTGCCCTTGCAGCAAGATTTATGACAGCATCAAATCTATGAGTATTAAAAATCGATTTGAGGTGGTCATAATCACTTATATCACATTGGTAATAATCGAACCCCGGTCCATTTTCTATTTTAAGTTTTTGAAATTTTGTTCTTATTTGGTTGAGACGCCACTCTTTAAGCCTAACATCGTAATAATCGTTTAGGTTATCGATTCCTACAACATTGATATTTTCCTCGCCTAATCTTTCGGAAACCCTCCATCCTATAAATCCCGCACATCCTGTAACTAATACAGTTTTCAAGTTTTGCCTCCTTAAAAATAATATTCTGCATTATACCCTTTTTTTTAACCAACTTCTTGGGTTAATAACTTTGAATCCTCCTGTTCCATCTGCGTACACAATCTTTGATATTCTTGCATTTAATATTAACCTTTTACACATCATGCATGGTTCTGATGGACATTCTTTGCCGTCCTCGTCAAAACCTGCTATATAAATAGTTGCTGTATTCAGTTCCTCAGCGGATGCCCGTATAATAGCGTTAGCCTCTGCATGAACACTATGACATAGTTCATATCTTTCACCATGGGGTATCTTAAGTTCTTTTCTTGTGCATTTGCCGACCTCGAGACAGTCTTTCATCCCGGCAGGTGCTCCGTTATAACCTGTACTGACAATAACATTATCTTTTGTTATAACTGCACCATATTTTCTCCTCAAACATGTAGCTCTGGTAGAAACCACCTTTGCGATATTCATAAAATATTCATCCCAATCTGGTCTGAGCTTTCTCCTTTTTTTCATGATAAATTATAGCTTACAATTTTTGATTTGACCTTACAAGCTAAAAGATTTCTGGGGTTTCCTCCTGGGTTTTTAGCTGAACTCGAACCGTAACTGGAAATCATCGATGCAATTTGGTTTTATACCTTGCAAAGCAGTCTTGTGAGGATAAAGTAAATTAAAGTAAATTATAGATACCATCTGTTACTGCATAGTTGAAGTGTCGATCTGATAAATTACACAGTAATCTCCTACTCGTAGTCGATAACTCGATTCAGAGCCTTTTATTTTTCTTGATTGCAGGGGGAAGGGATCTTTCTATATCCTCAAGAATCTTTGGAGTGAACTGCTTGTCGATCTTCCTGATGACCCTTTCGGGTCAATCTTAAACGAGCCCATTAGCTTTCAGTTTTTTCTTAAGCTCATCAGAATTGATTGTCGGTTCATCTTTTCTTTCAGCAATGACAGCCAGATCATGAATATCTTTCAATAGTTCATTATATTCTTCAGCCCGTAAGATCACTGCTGTTTTCTTGCCTGACTCATCGACTATGAACTGTGTATTCATCTCACATCTCATACCTTCATCTTTCAAATCTAATAGAATAATACCAAAATGGTGCCCTTATTTACGATAACGTTTTGCGGATAAACGAAGTCCGAGCGAAACGAGGATTTGGGTAAGGCTCTCCAAGAGCCAAACCGTTTATCCGCTGTTATGTGGCCCGAGCCGTCAGGCGAGAGTGCAAAGTGGCAAGGAAGCCATAGGCTTCCGCAGAG
>CAYOJI010000015.1:594-1201 GCA_964404225.1 uncultured Nitrospiraceae bacterium | reverse complement strand
AGCGAAGCGAGGAATTTGGGCGAAGCGCCAAAGGCACGAAGCCAGATACGCTCTGTTATATGACCGAGCCCAATAGGGCAAGGCAAGGATTTGCGAAGCAAATCCGCAGAGTTCGACTCGGCGGTAATCATGTCTGTTGTATTTATTCCTGTCATATTATTCTCTCTCTATGACTAAAACATAAATCTAATTTATCGGGAAAAACTCTAAACCCTGTCCCATGGTCATGTGGCCTGCCATCAGGGTATTGTCCGATGCGTATATCAACAAAAATAACTCCTTCCTTTAACAACCGAACGAAATTATCAAAATCAAATCCACTTAATAGCCATGCTTCATTAAACCAAAATTCTTCTTCAGAACCTTTACCTCTTGTTTCTGCTTTTACATATAACAATTTTGGAAGTTTTCTCTCAAAAGAATTTTGTAATGTTTCTTTATCCCAGTAGCATAAAATTTCTCCATTTATGTCAATAAGATTAATCACATCTTTTTGGATATCTATTTTGAACCCCGGTTTCCCTTTTAATTGGTTATAATTTACTGCGTTTACTGTAGTTTCTAACCTTTTAGTTCCTTCCTTCTCTGAAGAAGAATAGCCAAATCT
>CAYOJI010000015.1:0-584 GCA_964404225.1 uncultured Nitrospiraceae bacterium | reverse complement strand
TAAGAAATTGATGGGGTGAGTTATGGAATTTGGAATTACAGGGATTAACTGAAGAAGAATAGCCAAATCTCTCAAGCAGAGCAGAGTTCGCTCTTGGCGGGAGAGGTGATTTCGTAAACAAGGTAAGCATGCTTGAAACATTTTTCCTTGCAGATTTCAATTCAATCATTGTAGCATTTGGACCGTGAACATTATTTTCAGTTATTCCTAAAAGGTCTTCTAGTGTTTTTCCAATACCTGTATTTCCAGATCTATGAGTCTTAATCCAACCCTTTTATTTGATTCTTTTCAACTTTTGTATCAGATATTTGTATCCGATCATAACGGTGGTCTCCAGAAATCAAGTATATATTCAAATGTCGTACTAAGCGTGATATAGTTGCTTGGCCAGCCAAAAATACCCACTTTGTTAACCAAATTTCTCTTGTCCCATATAATTATATTTCGGAGTTCATAGCCTACTTTTTCCATAGATTCTATGATGTAACTATGCGTTGGGTATCTGTGGTTATTTTCCCACAAATCATTGACATTAATTACACAATGAGCCTTTGGCTTCAAAAGTGGTAATATTCCCTTATAAA
>CAYOJI010000014.1:0-29850 GCA_964404225.1 uncultured Nitrospiraceae bacterium | reverse complement strand
TTTTTATTCATCACGGAATTGGTGATGCTTCCTAAGGTTTTTGAGTGCATTCGAATTTCAGACGAAGATTAGAAACATACTAAATTTCATCAAGAAAATTATTTTATGTTAAGATTTATGTTATGGAAAAATATAAACCTCTTTCATTTAAAAAAGCTAAAAGATATCCTTTGGATAAAAGAATAAGTAAAGTAACCCTTGATTCAATTTCAAAACCTTATATAAAAGGAAGTACATTTAAAAACTTTATTGATGAATTACCAGATGTACTTGCTGTAAAAGATTTCAGATATGTTGTAAAAGCAATTGTTTCGGCGAGAAATAATGGCAGGCCAGTAGTGCTTGGTATGGGAGCACATCCAATAAAGGTAGGACTTTCTCCCCTTATAATAGACCTTTTAAACAGAGGTATTATAACTGCAATAGCTACAAATGGTGCATGCATTATACATGATTTTGAATTTTCTTACGCAGGTCATACCTCAGAAGATGTCGGGAAGGGACTGGAAAACGGAACATTCGGTATGGGATATGAAACAGGAAAGTACCTTAATAGGGCAATAAATGCTGGTTTAAAAAAAGGTTACGGACTGGGAAAGTCTGTGGGGGAAATGATTTATAAAAGTAAATTTAGATTCAGGGACAAGAGTATTTTTGGCTGTGCTTATAAACTCTCGATTCCTGCAACTGTTCATGTCGCAATAGGCACAGATATAATCCATTTACATCCGGACGCAAGAGGTTCTTCTATAGGAGAAGCCAGTTTTATTGATTTTAAGCTTTTCACATCGGTTATTTCTGATCTCGATGGCGGGGTATATATTAATCTTGGCTCTGCTGTTATTATGCCAGAGGTTTTTTTGAAGGCGATTGCTATCACAAGAAACTTAGGATTTAAGGTTGAAAATATAACAACGGTGAACATGGATTTTATACAACATTATAGACCTGTCGTAAATGTTCTTAAGAGACCAACTGAGAATAAAGGTTTTTCCTATGCACTTACTGGACATCACGAGATAATGTTTCCACTTTTAGCTGCTACAATAATTGAAGAATTAGAATAATATTAGATATTCTTATTGAGATGGTTAAAAATATTCCAACACCAGTTTCGGGCGGCATTATTCTTTCTTATAAATGTTCTGCTGAGTGTAGACATTGTATTTATGGCTGTTCACAGAAGTGGAGTTCTAACTGGATTTCAAAATCTGATCTAGAGATAATCTTGAGTAAGCTTTCCGGAAAGATAATCTCAAGTCCGTATGGTCCCAATAGAATAAGTCTGAATTATGGTCTCCATTTTACCGGAGGAGAACCTTTTCTTAATTTTGATCTTTTATGCATAGCGATCGAAATAGCTGATAAACTCAAAATTCCTTCGATTTTTGTTGAAACAAACTGTTTCTGGGCAAGTGATGATAATACAACAAAAGAAAAACTAAGACTCCTAAAAAGGAAAGGGTTAAAAGGAATAATGATCTCTGTTAATCCATTTTATCTTGAATTTATTCCCTTTGAGAGGACCGAAAGGGCTATTAAATGGAGCCTTGATATATTTGGATACAATACAATTATTTATCAGATAGAATATTATAAGCGATTTAAAGAATGGGGAGTTAAAGATAGAGTAAGTTTTGAAGAATATATGAGGCTTGAAAATAGAAAAGATTTTTTAAAGAATGTAGAATTTCTTATGATGGGAAGGGCACCCTATAGATTAAATGATATATTAAAAAATTTTTTCAAAAGATACCCTGCAAAAAAATTTTTTGATGAAGAATGTATCACGTCCTTTCTTACCTCATTTCATAACCATTTTGACAATTATAGAAATTTTATTCCTGGATTTTGTGGTGGTATTTCACTGGGAGATTGGATAGAATTGGATAATCTTATACAGAAAGGTATAGAAACAGAATACTATCCTATCCTCGGGTTCTTAATAGATAATAATTTTAAAGAATTTTTAAACTTTGCAAAAAGCTATGGATATAATGAGCCTCAAGATGGGTATTTTTCAAAATGTCATCTTTGCGTAGATATCAGAAGATATCTCATCCAAAAAGATGATTTTAAAGAATTAAGACCAAAAGAGTTTTATGAACATTTAGACTAAGCAATGAAAAATCAGGAGATTGCAAAGATATTTAATGACATTGCTGATATCTTGGAGATAAAAGGTGAGAATCCTTTTAGGATAAGGGCTTATAGGCGTGCAGCTATGAATATAGAAGGACTTGCGAAAGAGGTATCTGAGATACCAAAGGAAGAATTAATAAAAATACCAGGTATAGGACAGGACCTCGCGGGGAAGATAGAAGAATATATAAAAACAGGGAAACTCGATTTTTATGAAAACCTTAAAAAAGAGGTCCCAGAAGGCCTGAGTAAATTGCTTTCTGTACCGAGTTTGGGACCGAAAACAGCAAAGCTTTTGTACGAGAAATTAAAAATAAAAGACCTTGATGAACTTGAACGTTTAGCAAGAGAACATAAACTCAGTGGGTTACCTGGGATAAAGGAGAAGACCGAAGAGAATATACTTAAAGGCATTGAAATGCTGAAAAGAGGTATAGAAAGACAACCATTGGGCAAAGTTTTACCTTTAGCCAATGACATTTATGAGCATCTTAAAAGAAAAGCACCTATTAATAAAATCAGTCTTGCTGGTAGTATAAGAAGGTGGAAAGACACAATTAAGGATATTGATATTCTTGCAACATCTAAAGATTCAAAGGCAGTTATGGATATTTTTATTCATTTACCTCATGTTAAAGAAGTATTGATGCGAGGACCTACAAAATCGAGCATTATAACAAATGAAGGTATACAGGTTGACCTTCGCGTCGTCGAGGAAGAAAGTTTTGGAGCTGCCTTAGCATATTTTACAGGAAGTAAAGCTCATAATATTAGATTAAGGGAGATGGCTGTAAAAGCAGGTTTGAAAATAAATGAATATGGAATATTTAGAGAAAGAGATAACAAAAAGCTTGGAGGTGAAAAAGAAGAAGATATATATAGAATACTTGGGCTACCCTATATTCCACCTGAATTGAGAGAGGATACGGGTGAGATAGAAGCAGCTATTGAAAATAGGCTGCCGGCTCTTGTGGAATTAAAGGATATCAAAGGAGATTTACACGTTCATACAAAACTGAGTGATGGGAGTCATGGTTTCGATGAATTAATAAAGGCAGCTATGGATAGGGGTTATGAATATATAGCTATCACAGATCATTCAAAGGGATTAGGTATTGCTAGAGGGCTGACAATAGAGAAACTTCTTGATGAGAAAAAAGAGATTGATTCGATAAACAAAAGATTAAAGGGATTTAGACTTATTTCAGGGACAGAGGTTGATATAAGAAGTAATGGAGAGATGGATTTTCCGGATGAGATATTAAAAAGGTTGGAGATAGTTGTTGCATCCATTCACTCAGGGTTTAGACAGGGTAAAGATAAGATAATGAAGAGACTCATATCAGCTATGAGGAATCCTTATGTATCTATTATTGCCCATCCAACAGGGAGACTAATCGGAGAACGTGATCCTTATGACATAGATATAGAGGAGATACTAAAAGTTGCGAAGGAGACAGGAACAGCTATAGAGATAAATGCTTATCCTCTTAGGTTGGATTTAAATGATGTATATGCAAAGAAAGCAAAGGATATGGGTGTGCCAATTGTAATTAGTACAGATACTCATTTAATTAGTCAATTCGATTATATGGCTTATGGTGTTTCAATTGCTCGGAGAGGCTGGCTGGAAAAGAAAGACATATTGAATACGCTCCCTTGTAATTTGCTTTTGGAGAAGCTAAAGAAGAAAAAATATATTAACCCAAATATATAGCTGTTCTATTCGGGCTAAGAAATTCAGGAGAATTTTTAATAAAATAAAATAATAATAGTAAACTTATGGATATTATAACCTCCCATATAAATGCAGATTTTGATTCCCTTGCTTCAATGATTGCTGCAAAAAAATTATATCCTAATGCGGAAATAGTCTTTCCAGGTTCTCAAGAAAAAAAACTAAGAGATTTTATAGAGTTATTCCATCCTGTAGAAATAAAGCGAATAAAGGATATCGATCTTTCAAAAGTTGATAGATTAATCATTGTTGATACAAAAATACCTGACAGGATAGGTCCTTTTGCACAATTACTCTCGAAAAAAAATTTGAAAATTCATATCTATGATCACCACCCATTCAATACGGGTGATATCAGGGGAGAGGTTGAAAAAATTGAAAACGTAGGGGCAACTGCAACCATCTTTACAGAGTTGCTGAGGCAAAGGAGATTGCATCTTACACCACTTGAAGCCACAATACTCGCCTTAGGAATATACGAAGAGACAGGTTGTCTTCTTTTCCCTTCAACAACAGAGAGGGACTTACTCTCATTGGCTTATCTCTTAAAAAGAGGAGCAAATCTTAATATTGTTTCGAGTTTTTTGAAGTTAGAGTTAACCTTAGAGGAGTTTGATATTCTTAATGAACTTATACAGTCTTCACAAGAACTTGTAATAAAAGGAATAAGGATAAAAGTTGCGAAGGCTTCTCGAGAAAAATATTTGGGTGACGCAGCACATCTTGCGCATAGAATGATGGATATGGAGGACATTGACGCTGTATTTGTACTCTTAAGAATGGAAGAAAAAATTTTGATCGTTGCAAGAAGCAGGGTCCCGGAACTTGATGTCTCAAAGGTTTTAAAGGAGTTTGGCGGAGGAGGACATCCCACAGCATCTTCTGCTACTATCAAAGAATCATCTCTCGAAGTAGTTGAAGAAAGATTATTAGATATATTGAATGTTAGTGTTAAGCCAGGTAAGCTTGCATCAGATATAATGACGCGCCCTGTTATTTGCATTCAGGCTGATGTTCCCGTAAAAGAGGCAGGTGAAAAAATGACTCGTTATGGTGTTAATGTACTTCCTGTTTTAAGAGGAGAGAAGTATGTTGGATTAATTTCTCGTGAGATTGTAGAGAAAGCTCTTTATCATGGCTTTAGAAATAGTAAAGTTATTGATTTTGCGACAACTGATGCAATAACGGTTGGGACTGATGCTCCTATAAGAGAAATAGAGACTTTGATGATCGAACAGAATCAGAGATTTATGCCTGTTATTGAAAATGACAAGATTGTCGGGGCTATTACACGGACGGATCTCTTACGTACTCTTTATGAAGAATTTCTAAGAAGAAGAAAGATTGAAGAACCTTTTCCTGTAGAGAGGCAGTCAATTGGTAGAAACCTTGCGTCGTGGTTAAAGGATAGATTCCCACAGGATGTTTACAATATCCTTAAGCTTGCAGGGGAAAGCGCAGAATCTCTTGGATACAATGCGTATCTTGTTGGAGGATCGGTAAGAGATCTACTAAGGGGTGAAGCAAATTTAGATATTGATATTGTGGTGGAAGGCGACGGCATTATCTTTTCTCGTACTTTAGGAGAGAAATTGAATGCAAAGGTCCGGACGCATCAAAAATTTGGAACAGCACAGATATTTACTGATAAATTAAAACTCGATGTAGCAACAGCACGAACAGAGTATTATGAAGCTCCGGGTGCACTTCCTAAGGTTGAGACCTCCTCAATAAAAAAGGATTTATATAGGAGAGATTTTACGATAAACACTCTTGCAATAAAATTAAACCCTAAAGATTTTGGACTTCTTATAGATTTCTTTGGTGGACAGAGAGATTTGAGAGAGAAGACTATCAGGGTGTTACACAATCTCAGTTTTGTTGAAGACCCTACAAGGGCATTCAGGGCGGTGAGATTTTCTGAGAGGTTTGGATTCAAAATTAGTAAGCATACAGAAATTCTTATCAAATCCGCAATACAGATGAATCTATTCGAAAGGCTTTCTGGTACAAGGATTTATGAGGAACTTCTTCTGTCATTTCAAGAGACTGATCCTATAAAGACATTAAAACGGCTTGCTGATTTTGGTCTTTTAAAAGTAATACATCCGAAGCTTATATTTAGTGAAGAGATTGAGGCTACACTTAAATCAACATACGAAACCATTTCTTGGTTTAATTTGCTTTTCTTAGAAGAGAAGCCTGACATAAGCGTCTTATACCTCATGGCCTTATTGTCAGAATTAAAGAATGAAGACTTAAAAGCAGTTGTTGATAGGTTATCCCCACCACCAAAGGTCAGCGAAATGATTCTAAAAGGTATAACACAGGCAAAGAGTATATTGAGAAAATTACCTATGGATGATCCTGTGGAGATTTATAAACTCCTCCGTAATTTAAAGCTCGAGGTCATACTTTTTTTAATGGCGATTAGTAAAGATAGAGAAAAGCAAAAGATAATCTCTTCTTATCTAACTGAATTGAGAAATGTGAAGACCATTTTAAAGGGAAATGATTTGAAAAAATTAGGTATACAACCAGGTCCGATTTATTCTAAAATTCTAAAACAACTCTTAGAAGAAAAATTGAGAGGTCATTTGAAATCGCGCGAAGATGAGGAAAATTTTGTTAAAAGTCTGGTATAGAAATATTATTTTTTTAGGGATTTTCCAATTCTTTTTTCTATTGATTTAACCTTCTCATCTATTCTATTTGGTTTTCCTTTTCTGTCATCTATGGTAATATTTGTAAGAGCTCTTTCCCCTTTTTTCATAACAGTTTTGTGGCATTTTTTTATTAATTTCATTACCTCATCCCATTCACCCTCGATAACAGTTCCCATAGGGTTGACTTTATATGGAAGTCCGCTTTCATCGACTATCTTTAGAACCTCTGCAAGTTGGTCTCCAATACTACTACCTACACCTATAGGTATAATGCTAAATTCAATGAGCATGATATCCTCCTTTCATACAAGATATAGAATATAGGAATAATCAAAGACAAAAGGGGGTTAATCGCCCCTTTTGTCTTTGTAATAAAAATTATTTTACTGCATCTTTTAGAGCCTTACCAGCAGTAAACTTAGGTATTTTAGCAGCAGGAATTGTAATAACCTCACCAGTTCTTGGATTACGGCCCTTTCTTGATTTTCTTTTAACAACCGAAAAAGTACCAAACCCTACAAGTGTAACCTTCTGTCCCTTTTTTAAGGCTGATCTTATAGAATTAAGCATAGAATCGAGTGCGCGGGATGCATCGGCTTTGCTTAATCCCGAATTTGAAGAAATTTTGTCAATTAATTCTGCTTTAGTCATTTATTTTCCCCCCTTTCATTAAATAAATTAGCGTAGTAAAAATAAAATAAAGCTGAAATAACAGTATCAAGTCACAAATCCTTTTGTCAAGCCAAAAATTAATATTTTCACAGGGGAAATTGTATCCGAGATAATTTTATAGGGTCTGGACATTACCTCAAAATCTATTTCACCGCGAGATTATGAGATCAGGAGGGTAATGTATTTTTGCGCATTTTTGAAGGAATTATTTAGACAATATTTGAGTCACATTGATTATCAATATATAGTATGAGTTTCAAAATAATTATACACAATGTAGGATATTATATTTTTTTCTTGACATTCGTATTTTCTCTCACTAATATTTAAGTGGTATAAAGTGGTAAATAGTGGGAGGAAAAGGTGCCGGCTTTTTCGGGCAAATATTATTTTAATGTTGATTTAAAAGGTAGAATAATTATCCCTGCTCCTTTCAGAGAAATTATATCAAGTAATTATAGTCCAAAATTATATATAACCAATGCACCTTTTGATAAATGTCTTTACATATATCCATTCGAAGAATGGAATAAGCTTCAAGAGCGGGTAAGAGATAAGCCCCGCTCAGATAAAGCTATTAGATACTTCTTAAGAAGGGTAATTGCATCAGCTGTAGAGACAGAAATGGATAAACAAGGAAGGATACTCATTCCTATAGCTTTGAGAGAAGATGCAAATATAAATACTAACGTTGTTCTTGCAGGCCAAATAGATAGGATTGAATTGTGGGATAGAAACGAATGGGATGCGCTCTTCGATCCTGAAAAAATAGACAGAGAAAGTATAGAAGAAAGACTTATAGCATTTGGTCTTTAAATACTTTTAAAAGGAGATTCACTGATAGAGATAACTCATCTGCCTGTTTTGCAGAAAGAGGTCTTAAAGATTCTCGAACCGAGGCAGGATGGGGTTTATATAGATGCAACAGTCGGGCTTGGGGGACATTCAAAGAATATTTTATCTCTGATAGGACCTGGAGGAAAGATTATAGGGATTGATAGAGATGAAGATGCATTAAATATAGCTTCCAGAAGATTGTCTAATGGAAGGGTTATTTTAAAAAAAGGAAGTTTTTCGGAGATGGACGTGATTGTTTTTAATGAAGGCATAAATGAAGTCGATGGAATTCTTTTAGATCTGGGTGTCTCTACATTGCAATTAAAGAATACTAAAAGGGGGTTCAGTTTTAATTCAGAGGAACGTTTAGACATGAGGATGGATCAATCACAATCTCTATCTGCATGGGATGTTGTTAACAAATACCCTGAAAGAGAATTAGAAAAAATACTGAGGGAATTTGGAGAGGAGCGACTTTCAAAAAAGATAGCAAAGGCAATAGTTGAGAACAGAACTAAAAAGTCGATTAATACCTGTTCTGAATTAGCGAAAATTGTAGAAAGTGTATATAGGAGAAGAGGAAGAATTCATCCCGCGACACGTACATTTCAAGCCATAAGGATAGAGGTGAATCAAGAATTAGCTCAACTCAGAGCCGGCCTCGATGCATCTCTAAGATTGCTTAAAAAGGGTGGCAGATTGTGTGTTATATCATATCATTCGTTGGAAGACAGAGTTGTTAAACAGTTTATAGTTAATAACTCAAAAAAAGGACTATTGAAAATTATAACAAAAAAGCCTGTAGTTCCAACTTATGATGAAATTAAGATAAATCCTTCTTCGAGAAGTGCGAAACTCAGGGCAGCAGAGAAGCTATGATACGCACAGGTTATGAGACGAATAGGTATTTATTTATCTTAAAAATTTTTTTGATAATTCTTTTAATCGGAAGTTTATTTTGTCTTGTTTATGTGCGATCAAGCGTGTTGAAATTGGAATACAAAATTGGTGAACTTGAAAGAATGAAGAACGAGTGTCTCAAAGAAAGAAAATTGTTACTTGCTGAGAAGACCACGTTGATATCTTTTAAAAGATTAGAAACATCTTTAAATAAAGGTAATACATTTATCATTCCTGACAGAATAAAGGTTATTCATATAAATAAGCAAAAAAGATATGTACCTTATAAAACATCTCTGAGGGAAAGTCCTTTAACCGAACCTTGAGAGAGAAGGTACGTGGATGAAGGGAAAGAGGGCTATAATTGTCAATACTACAATTATTTTTAGTTTCTTTTTAATATTCTTTCGTCTCTTTGACCTGATGTTATTTAATCATGAAAGACTTTCTAAGAAGGCTGAACAACAACATGTTAAGGTTGAACAAATACAAGTTAGAAGAGGCATGATATTTGATAGATTAGGGAGAGAATTTGCATTAAATTTAGAATTGGAGTCACTTTACTGCGATCCAAAAGACTTTCAATATAAAGATGATAAGATTACAAGACTTGCGTCACTTATATCAAAAAAACCGACTGATATTCTCTCTAAGATATCAGAAGGTGGGAGATTTATTTGGATTGATAGGAAACTCGATCCAGTAGCAGTAGAAAAAATAAAAAAGCTTGATATTAAGGGTTTTGGATTTGTTCCAGAAGCTAAAAGGTTCTATCCAAAGGATGAACTTGCATCACATATAATTGGGGCTGTAGGAATTGATAATCAAGCACTCGAGGGCATAGAACTTAAATATGATAAATATCTTAAAACAGAGGGAGGTAAAGTCTTTTTTGGAAGAGACGCGCTTGGGAGGACGTTATCTCAAGGTGTTGAAATAGAAGCTAAAGGGAATAACATCATTCTAACGATCGATGAAGTTCTTCAGCGAATATTGGAAAAAGAGATTGATAAAGCAATGTTGAAATGGCGTGCTAAAGCTGTAACAGCAATAATGATGGATCCTTTTACAGGAGAGATATTGGCCCTTGCTAACAGACCTACATATAATCCTAATAATGTGGCTATAGCGGATGAGGCTGCGAAGAGGAACAGGGCTATAACCGATTGCTATGAACCCGGTTCAACCTTTAAAACAGTTATTGGTGTGGCTGCGCTCGAAGAGAAGATTGTAACGCCGAATACTTTATTTGATGTTAGCGCAGGAAATATTGAAGTAGGGGGCAAGATTATCCGAGATGTTCATAAAAACGGTATTATTACTTTTAGAGAAGTTATACAAAAATCTTCTAATGTGGGGACGATAATGGTTGGACTAAAGCTTGGTAAGGAAAGGATCTACAGATATTCAAAAATTTTAGGCATAGGAGAAAAAACAGGTATAGATCTTCCTGGTGAAGTTTCAGGGTGGATATATCCACCTGAAAAATGGTCAGGAACATCTATTGGTGCAATATCAATTGGTCAGGAGGTTGCTGTTACACCTATTCAAATGTTAAGGATTTATTCAGCAATTGCAAACGGGGGATTTCTTATCAGACCTTATGTAGTATCTAAAATAATAAGCCCGGATGGAGAAGTCATTTTCTCAAATGATAGAGATGCCAGACGCGTTATTTCAGAAAAGACCGCAAATTATTTTAAAGAAATATTAAAAAGTGTTGTGGAAGAGGGTGGTACAGGTATATATGCCTCTGTTAAGGGTAATGAGGTTGCGGGTAAAACTGGAACAGCACAGATTATCGATCCTGAAACAGGACGATACTCAAAGGAGAAATATATAAGTTCATTTGTAGGGTTTGTACCTGCTGATAATCCGAAAATAGCAATGATTGTCGTTATATACGAACCAAAGGGACAGATTTATGGTGGAGTAGTTGCTGGACCCGTTTTTAAAGAGATCGCGACTCAAGCATTGTCATATCTTAATGTACCAATGGATGATGATTTTCTTGGTGAGTCAACCAAAGTGGCATTTAGATGAAACTCGGTGAACTTTTTAAAGATTGTGAGATAATTAATATTAAAAAGTCGGTTATGTCTAAGAGCATATCGGGCTTGGCTTATGATTCTCGTAAAGTTAAAGAGGGCTATCTTTTCATAGCAGTACAGGGCGAAAAAAACGATGGTCACAATTTTATATTTGAAGCAATAAAAAAAGGGGCTATTGCTATAGTTCATGAAAAACCAATCCATCTTAAGTCAATGTTTGATACTGATCTATTAACGGTGAATAGTAGAGGATCATCTTTAGAAGATGACATTATATTTATTAGAGTGCAAAACAGTAGGAAGGTGCTTGCTTGCATTGCAAACAATTTTTACGAGAAGCCGTCAGAAGACTTGAACATTGTGGGTATTACAGGTACTAACGGAAAAACTACGACGAGTTATATTTTGAAGTCTATCCTCGATTCTTGGGGCAAAAACGTAGGTTTGATCGGAACAATACAGTATATGATAAAAAATAATGTTTATCCAGCAATACATACAACTCCGGAATCTCTGGAATTTCAAAAACTTCTTAAAGAAATGCTTTTATCTGGATGCACTCATGTTATTTCAGAGGTATCTTCTCACGCACTTGCACAATACAGAGTAGATGGGACGCTTTTTCAAGTTGCTGTATTTACAAATCTTACAAGGGATCATCTCGATTTCCACAAGACTATGGAGGCTTATTTTAGAGCAAAAAAGAGATTATTTTTTGAACTCTTAAAAAATGATGGGATAGCTGTCATAAATCTCGATGATGATTATGGAAAGATATTAAACTCTGAAATAAGAAAATCAGATTCAAGTAAAGTATTGACTTATGGATTAGGAAAAGACGCAGATATAGTAGCAGATGATATTACACCAACCTTCGAAGGATTAAGATTTAAGATTATATTTTTTAATAGAATTTATAATGTTTTTTCTTATCTAACAGGTATTCCCAATGTTTACAATATAATGTCTGCTGTAGGAGCTGCAATTGCTCTCGGTGTTCCATGGGATTTAGTTCTTGGTGGTATAGAAAAAATAAAAGGTATTAAAGGAAGGTTCGAGAAGATTGACGTGGGGCAGGATTTTTTGTGTATTATTGATTATGCACACACTGAAGATGCCCTTGAGAGACTTATCCTTTCCGCAAGAGACATTCTAAAGAAATCTTTTGTATTTAATGAGAAGAACAGTCTTGATTCAAGTATTAACGATACTCGTTACTCTTTTGGTAAGAAGATAAATCCAGACTCAGACTCTCCACGTATTATTACTGTATTTGGTTGTGGTGGCAATAGAGATCCTGGAAAAAGGCCTGTTATGGGTGCAATTGCAACAAGACTAAGTGATTTTGTAATCATAACTTCTGACAACCCGCGATTTGAAGACCCACTTGATATCATAAAAGACATCGAAAGTGGTATTACAAATAAAAATTATATAGTCGAGCCAGATAGGAAAGAGGCGATCAGGAGAGCAATTAATATGGCTGAAAAAGGAGACATCATTCTTATTGCAGGAAAAGGGCATGAAGATTATCAGGAGATAAAGGGTATTAGATATGAATTTAGCGATCGGGTTTTTGCAGAAGAAATTATTAAGGAAAGGTTACAGGCTCGTAGAAAATATCATATTGGTTGTTAGAAAGTGTAATGAATTACATCTTATTAACTATATCTTATTTAGAATAAAGATAAAGAAATATGCCGATCTTAAATATTGAAGACATAATTAAGGCTACAAATGGTAAGGTAATTCAAAGGGAAGTCGATTCCTTTATCGGAATTTCAATCGATTCGCGGACTATAAAGGAGGGTGAATTATTTATTGCCCTTAAAGGCATAAGATTTGATGGACATGATTTTATTAAGGAAGCGTTAAGTAGAGGAAGTGGTGCACTAATTAGCACTAATTTACAAAAACCTATAGAGGGTAAAACAATAATATATGTTCATGATACACTTAAAGCCCTTCAAGATATTGCTCATTTTATACGAGTAAGAAAGGATATCCCTGTTATTGCTATTACAGGTTCAAATGGTAAGACCACGACAAAGGAGCTCATCTATACTATTTTAAGTAACAAATATAGGGTATTAAAAAATAGGGGTAATCTCAATAATCATATTGGTCTTCCCTTAAGTCTTGTGGATTTAAAGGAAGAGGATGAGATAGCTGTTCTCGAGATGGGCGCAAGTCGTCCTGGCGATATAAAAGAACTATGTGAGATAGCAAGGCCTAAATATGGTGTCTTAACAAATATAGGAAAGGCTCATCTGGAGGGATTTAAAGATCTCAAGACAATTAGAAAAACAAAACTTGAGCTTTTGGAATTTGTTGATGTAGCTGTTGTAAATGCTGATGATTCCTTTTTATTAGAGGGGATTTTTGAGTCAGGTTTTAAAGGAAAATTGGTGAAATATGGGATAGAGGTTGATAGTGAAGTAAGTGCTAAAGATATAAGACTTCTTAAAAATGGCTCCATTTTTACTTTACATATCGAAAAAGAAGCAATAGAGATAAATCCTAAGATATCAGGCATTTTCAATATTTACAATATACTCGCTGCGGTTTCCATAAGTCATATTTTAAATATTGATCTCCAGAGTATAAAAAGTGCTGTGGAGTCTTTCGGTGGCGTTCCAACGAGGCTCGAAAACAGAGAAATCGATGGGGTCAAGTTTATATGCGATTTCTATAATGCCAATCCGACATCCATGGAATGTGCTGTACGAGAATTGACAAGGGTAGCTAACGGCAGAAAGATTGCCGTTCTTGGTGATATGCTTGAATTGGGTTCTTATACAGAAGAGGAACATCGAGAACTTGGGAGATTGTTGTCTGAACTTCCTATCGATATACTAATTGCGGTCGGACCTTATATGAGTTTTGCAGCATCAGAGTTCAAGAAAACAGTTTATAGATTAACAAATGCTGATGAGGCGGCAAAGATATTAAAAGAGATTTGTAAGAAGGGTGACACAGTTTTAATAAAGGGTTCGAGAGGCATGAAAATGGAGAGGGTACTGGGCAGATATGCTATATAACTTGTTATATAGCTTACATGATTGGTTTTCTCCTTTTAATGTATTCAGATATATTACTTTTAGGACATCACTGGCTATTTTAACCGCTATACTATTTTCCCTTTTATTCGGGCCGTGGATTATTAATAAGCTCAAAAAATTGAGTTTCACCCAACATATTAGAGATGATGGGCCAATGGCACATATGGCCAAGGCAGGAACCCCGACAATGGGTGGGATACTAATAATAATTAGTATTCTTTTTTCGATTATATTATGGGGTGACTTAAAAAACATATATATACTGACAATGATTGTCTCACTTATAGGATTTGGGGCTATTGGGTTAGTTGACGACTATTTGAAGATAATAAGAAAAAGTCACAAGGGACTTCGTGCATATCAGAAATTTGGCCTTCAAATATTACTAGCACTTATTATAGGGATATTTTTATATCAAAATCCAAAAGATCCCTATAACGATGTTTTAAGTATTCCATTTTTTAAAAAATGGCTTTTTGATCTCGGAATCTTTTATATACCATTTTCAATAATTGTTATAGTTGGTTCATCTAATGCTGTTAATTTAACAGACGGAATAGATGGTCTCGCAATAGGACTTGTTGCTATTGCAGTATTGGCAAATGGTGTACTCGTCTATATTTCAGGACACAAGGGATTGGCACAATATCTTCAAGTTTTATATCTTCCGAGTACAGGTGAATTGACTGTTTTTTGTGGAGCGATGTTTGGTGCCTCTCTTGGATTTTTATGGTTCAATTCATATCCAGCAGAAGTGTTTATGGGTGATGTCGGTTCTCTTGGACTTGGTGGAGCGCTTGGAACACTTGCAATAATAACAAAACATGAGATTGTACTTGCAATTGTAGGAGGTATCTTTGTAATGGAGACGGTATCTGTCATGCTTCAAGTAGGATCATACAAACTGACTGGGAAGAGGATATTTAAAATGGCACCCATTCATCACCATTTTGAATTAAAAGGATGGCCTGAACCAAAAGTAATAGTAAGATTTTGGATTATAGGTATAATACTTGCTTTATTGAGTCTTGCAACCTTAAAGGTAAGGTAGTTAATGAATAGGGCAATAATCATCGGTTATCGTTTTTTAATCATCATTCTTTTATGTCTAATGTTCGTATTTATCATTGGCAATTTATCATTTGTCATCGCCTATGACAAGTCCCAGGCCCGTTCATTTGTTGTAATGGATGCTTCTAATGGAAAAATACTGTATGCGAAAAATCCATATCTTAGATGTCCTCCTGCGAGTACAGTAAAATTGATGACAGCGATTATAGCTCTGGAGCGTTTGGATATGGACTCAACTGTAACTATAAGTTGGAAGGCTTCAACGGTGTCCCCACATAAAGCTAATTTAAAGGAAGGGGATAGGATGACAGTTGAGAAGCTTCTTTATGCCGCATTAATTGGCTCTGCAAATGATGCTGCTGTTGCCCTTGCAGAAGCAGTTTCTGGAACAGAGGAAAGATTTGTAAGACTCATGAATAAGAAAGCAAAAGAAATAGGAGCAAAAAATACAAAATTTATTAATGCAAGTGGACTTCCTGGCGCTGGTCAATATACTACAGCATATGATTTATCGATAATCATGAGTTATGCTCTGACTTATCCTAAACTACAAGAAATTATGGGGACACGTGTAACCAAAATCTATACAGAGAATGGAGATTTAATATTCCTTAAAAATACAAATAGACTTTTATGGATAAATGAAAATCTTGTTAGTGGGAAAACAGGTTATACAAGGAACGCACGGCATTGTTTTGTGTGTGCTGCCGAACGTGGTGACAACAGATTAGTAGTATCAATTTTAGGAATTCCAAGTAGAGAAGGACTCTGGAGAGAGACAGAGTTGCTATTAAATAAAGGATTCGAGGCTATAGAAAATAATGAAAAACCCCTTATCTATTATGCAAAGACTGATTATGATGTAAAAGGCAAACATAAAGTCTCATCAAAGAAAAGATACAAAAAGAAGTTAATAGCAAAGAAAATCTCGAAAAAGAAGAAAACTGAATTAGCAAAAAAGAAGTCAAAAATAAAATCTTTAGCAAAGAAAAAACAAATAAAGAATTATAAAGTTGCGAATACAAAAAAGGGCAATGGAACTAAAGGGTAAAAATATTCTTGTTGTTGGTCTTGCGAGGAGCGGAAAAGGGGCAGCAAATTTACTTACTGAATTAGGGGCAAGCGTGACCATAACTGATATAAGTAGTAAAGATAAACTCAGGGGGTTTATAGAAGGATTAAATCCTTCTGTTAAACTCTGTCTTGGATCACATCCTGAAGATTTATTTATATCGGCAGATGTGATAGTTGTAAGTCCAGGTGTTCCACTTAATATATCCCCTCTGTCAAAAGCGCGAGTGAAAGGAATCCCTATAATCAGTGAAATAGAACTTGCGTTTCAGGTAACAAAGCAAAAAATAAGTTTAAATATGCCTTCCACCCCCCCCTCTTTTAAATCCCCCCTTGGTTCTTTTAATAATGGAGGACAAGGGGGGATAACTTTTTGCGAGAAGGGTTTTTTAGCGATAACAGGAACTAATGGTAAATCTACCACTACAGCTTTGTTAGACTTTATGATGAAAAAAAATGGGTTTAGAACAATTATTGGTGGGAATATTGGAAATGCTTTGACCGAAGAGATATTGAAACTGATCAAGGATCACGAGGCAACGGTTATAAATAAAAAGACCGCTGACCTTCGATCGTCTCTGATTGACTATATTGTTACTGAGGTATCAAGTTTTCAACTTGATTCGATAAAAGAGTTTAGACCAAAAGTTGCCTGTATTGTCAACATCACTCCAGATCATCTTGATAGATACCATTCAATTGAAGAATATGCTGGATCAAAGGCAAGGATATTTGAAAATCAAGAAGAAGACGATTTTCTGGTTCTTAATAAGGACGATCCTCATACAATGAAGTTAGTAATTGAAAGATTAAAAAAGAAAGATTTAAGACCTAATGTAATATTCTTTAGCCGTAAAGAGGAGGTTGATGGGATTTATTATAAGGATGGTAACATCTTTTGGAATGTTTTTGATTCGCTTTATCGGTTTCCAATTAATATTGGAGAAATAAAAATAAAGGGTGTTCATAATCTCGAAAATGCTATGGCTGCAACAGCAATGGCTCTCATTGCAGGTTGTTCTGAGAAAGCAATAATAGATTCTCTCAGGGAATTTCCTGGATTAGAACATAGGCTTGAATTTGTAAGAGAAATAGACGGGGTCAAATATTTTAACGATTCAAAGGGAACAAATGTTGCAGCAGTAATGAAATCTATCGAGAGTTTTACAAATCCTATAATTCTGATTGCTGGTGGTAGAGATAAAGAAGGTGATTTTTTTCTATTGAGACCATTAGTGAAAGAAAAGGTGAAGGCTGTTGTATTAATTGGTGAGGCAAAAGAAAAGATAAAAAAGGCTATTGAAGATGTAACAGATACTGTTATTGCAGAAGATTTTAAAGAAGCTATTTATACTGCCAGAAATATTGCAACAAAGGGTGATGTTGTTTTACTTTCACCAGCGTGCGCGAGTTTTGATATGTTTATGAATTTCGAAGATAGAGGAAGGCAATTTAAGAAGATTGTAATGGAGATGAAAAATGGGAAGGCATGATAAATGGCTCCTTATTGTTACTGTACTATTAGTAATTTTTGGGGCACTCATGATATATAGCACAACATCCGTTGTCCCGCCTATACTTGCCAAAAAGGGGATAACCGAATTTTATTATTTTAAAAGACACATACTTACAATCATTTTAGGTTTCTTTTTTATGTTTATAGCATATATGTTGAAACCGTCTTTTATTAAGAAAATGGGGATACCCCTTCTTATAATCTCTTTTATATTGTTAATACTTGTTTTAATCCCGAGTATTGGTGTATCAGCAGGTGGGGCAAGAAGATGGATAAGGCTTTGGCCTTCAACATTTCAGCCTTCGGAACTCGTAAAGCTTTCAATGGTAATATTTCTTGCATGGTATATATCATTACCAAATTATAAAACGGATAGTTTTGTTACCTTCCTAAAACCGATTTTTATAATGGTAGTTTTCCAACTTGCTATTCTTAAACAACCTGATTTTGGGGCAGCTATGAGTCTCGCATTTTTAACTATATCGATGCTTTTCATCTCAGGTATAAAATTGAGATATCTTGTGTCACTTTTAATCCTTGCTATCCCGATTTTGTTTAAATTAGTAATGGAGCCTTATAGGTTTAGAAGAATAATATCCTTTCTTAATCCGTGGGAGGACCCAATGGGAAGCGGCTTCCAACTTGTACAATCTTTTATCGCACTGGGTAGTGGTGGACTAACAGGTGTTGGAATTGGAAGTTCAAGACAGAAACTTTCTTATCTTCCCGAATCGCATACGGATTTCATTTTTTCGATTATTGGCGAGGAATTTGGGTTTATAGGTGTCTCTATAATAATTATTTTATTTTTAATTTTATTCGTAAGAGGTATTTCTATCGCAAATAAGGCAAAGGATAAATTTAGCTATAATCTTGCGACAGGAATCTCGTTAATGATTTCTTTACAGGCACTTATTAATTTTGCTGTAGCTACTGGTTTAGTTCCCACAAAAGGTTTACCATTACCCTTTATTAGCTACGGTGGCTCGTCTCTTTTGGTTAATATGGCAGCAGTTGGGATGCTCCTTAATTTATCAAAAGGTGATGAAGAGAGGAAGTCTTTTAGCATTAATAAAGATACATTTACAAGAATAAAGGCAAGAAGGATTGTTTATAGTAACAAAAATAATAAAGAAAGCCTGAAGGAGTTATGCGAGTGATTATAGCAGGTGGTGGAACGGGTGGACATCTTTTCCCGGGCTTATCCATTGCTGATGAGTTTAAAAAGAGAGACCCTTCAACAGAAGTAATATTTGTGGGCACAGAATATGGAATAGAAGCGAAGGTAGTACCAAGGGGAGGATATCCAATTATGTTTATAAAAGCTGAAAAATTGATAGGCGGATCAATCTTTAAAAAGATATCAGCGATTATAAAAACATTATTCTCAATTATCGATTCTTACAAAATCATTAAGAGAGTTAATCCTGATATTGCTATAGGCGTAGGCGGATATGCATCAGGGGCGTTTATGCTTACCGCTGCTTTTTTTGCAATTCCAACAATGATACTCGAACAAAACTCGATTCCCGGGCTTACAAATAAAATACTCAGTCGATTTGTGAACACTGTATGTATAACTTATCAAGAGAGTATTTCATATTTTCCAAAGGCCAAAACCTTTTTCACTGGTAACCCGATAAGGTCACAGATACTCAAGGGAGATATCGAGGTTGCATATAAACTTTTTTCTCTTGAAAAGGGATTGTTTACAATTTTTGCTTTCGGTGGGAGTGGAGGCTCAAGAAGTATAAATTTTGCTCTCGTAGATGCCCTTAATTATTTATATGACATTAAAGACAAGATTCAGATCCTTCATCAGACAGGCCAAAAGGATTACGAGACTATAAGAGATGCTTATAGAAAAGCTTCGTTTAAAGGAACGGTTACCCCTTTTATATTCCAAATGGGAGAAGCATACGCAGTAGCGGATTTGGTAATTTCCCGTGCAGGTGCAACAACACTTGCTGAGTTAACTGCATTGGGGAAACCATCAATATTGATTCCTTATCCATATGCAGCGGGAAAACATCAGGAATTTAATGCAAGAAAACTTGCGGAAATTGGAGCAGCAAGAATGATACTCGATAATGAGCTAAAAGGGGAGTCTTTAGCTCACCATATAAGAGAATTGTATATGAATGAGTCGATCAGGAAAGAGATGCAGAAAAATAGCAAGGCAATTGGTAGACCCGAAGCATCTGAACGTGTCGTAGACATAGCAATGAGTTTAATAAAGCATTCAAAGGAAAAAATCTCTAATGCTAAGAAGATATAACGTTATACATTTTGTTGGAATAGGCGGTATAGGAATGTCAGGAATCGCAGAATTATTGCACAATCTTGGCTATAGAATTACTGGTTCAGATCTGCGTGAATCAGATACAACATTGAGGTTGAAGAAATTGGGTATTAAAGTTTGTATAGGTCATGATGCTAAAAATATTGATAATGCTCATGTCGTAGTGATATCTTCGGCTATCTCTTCCGATAATCCTGAAATAATAGAGGCAAAGAATAGGTCTATTCCTGTAATACCGCGTGCTGAGATGCTTGCAGAACTTGCTAGGCTGAAATACGGAATACTCGTGGCTGGCGCTCATGGGAAAACAACCACTACATCTTTAGTCTCAGCTATTCTTGCAGAAGGTGGTCTTGATCCGACCGTAATCATAGGCGGGAGACTAAAAGCAACTGGTAACAACGCTTTGCTGGGACATGGCGACTTTCTTGTAGCAGAAGCCGACGAAAGCGATGGTTCTTTTTTGAAACTCTCTCCAACTATAGCTGTTGTTACAAATATTGATAGGGAACATATGGATTTTTTTAAGACAATAGACGCTTTAAAAGAAGCCTTTCTTACCTTCATAAATAAGGTTCCCTTCTATGGTATCTCAATAATCTGTATTGAAAACGAACATCTTCGTAGTCTCTTGCCTTTTATTAGAAGAAGGTATATCACCTATGGCTTTAGTAATGATGCAGAACTTCGTGCAGAGAATATTAGGAAGAAGTTTATGTCTGTAAAGTTTGATGCTATCTATAAGAATAAAAAAATTGGTGTTTTCCAAGTACCATTGCCAGGTACTCATAATGTTTTAAATAGCCTTGCAGCTATTGGAGTTGCATTGTATTTGGGTTTAGATGTTTCAAGTGTAAAAGGCGCTCTTAAAAGATTTAGTGGAATTCAACGAAGGTTTGAACTGAAAGGAGAAGTAAAAGGAATAAAAATATATGATGATTATGGACATCACCCTGCCGAAATAAAAGCAACCTTGAAAGCGGCAAAAGAGAGCTTAACATTAAAGAAACAAAAGGAAACCCCTACACAAAAAGTAGGCAAGCTTTTTGTGCTTTTTCAACCTCACAGGTATACAAGGACAAGGGATCTTTTAGAAGAATTCGCAACTTCTTTTATTGATGCAGACTTTTTAATTGTTCTTGATATCTATCCTGCTGGTGAGAAACCAATAGAAGGAATAGATTCTTCCCTTTTAGTTGAACATATTATTAAAGCAGGACATAACAATGTTATACATGCCGGTACCAAGGAAGACGCGGTAAAACATATTGTTTCAAATATTGAACGAGGTGATATCCTTCTGACGCTCGGGGCGGGAGATGTTTGGAAGATAGGGGAGGAAATACTCCAAGCTTTAAGGGTTGGCAATTGAAGAAATGAAGATAAAGAAAGAGAAAAATTTAAAGTATAAATTTCTAAAGGATTTATTGAATTGTGAAGTTAGATATATGGAACCGATGAAAGAGTATACATCCTTGAGAATAGGCGGACCTGCTGATGTGTTTATTGTGTGCAATGATTTATTAATGCTTTGTGATATTCAGAAGAGTCTAAAAAATTTTCAAATACCCATTTTCCCAATTGGTGGGGGGACAAATATTTTGGTAAGAGACGGAGGTATTGATGGAGCTGTAATATCTTTAAAGTCTTTTAGAAGGATTGAGCTTATTAGCAAGGATGAAAAATATGTGAGATTATATGTTGAGGCAGGAACACCGTTGCAAAGACTTGTTAATTTCTCAAAAGATCAAGGATACTCTGGGATAGAGGGTCTTGTAGGAATACCAGGAACAATAGGTGGTGCAATTTCTGGAAATGCAGGAGCCTTTGGTTATGAAATAAAAGATGTTCTTATTGCTGTAGAGATAATAGATAGCGACGGTGATTTAAAGAAAATAGGAGTTGAAAAAATTGACTTTGGATATAGGAGTTCAAATTTACCATCTACATGCTTAATTAGTAGCGCAGAAATAAAACTTAAGAGAGATACAAAGGAATCTGTTACCAATAGAGTAGAAGAGTTTTTAAAAATCAAAAGAGAGAAACAACCCATCTGGGAACGTTCTGCGGGATGTGTATTTAAGAATCCAGCGGGGTTATCTGCAGGAAAATTAATAGAGGAAGCTGGGTGTAAGGGTATGAGAATCGGTGACATAGAGGTCTCAAATATACATGCAAATTTTTTTATAAATAGAGGCAATGGAAGTGCAGTTGATTTTATAAGGCTTATGGAGTATGTGAGCCAAAAGGTAAAAGAAATGTTCAATATTACTCTCGAGGCCGAAATAAAGATTGTTGGGCGAGATGCCATTAATTAATAAAAAAATAGGTGTTTTTATGGGAGGGGTATCTACTGAAAGAGAGGTTTCTCTTAGAAGTGGATATGCGATTTATAATGCATTAAAAGGACGAGGTTATAACGTCGTTGGTATCTTAATTAATAGTGATTCTTTTGTTAATTCCAAAAAGACACAAACGCAGTATGCTGATCCTTCGGGATCCTCCTTTATCGAATGCATTGCCTCACAAATGTGTGAGATACTCCGAAAAGAGGCGATAGAAGTAGTTTTTCTCGCTTTACACGGCGGGTATGGGGAGAATGGTTCGATACAAGGAATGCTTGAGGTTTTGGGTATCCCATATACAGGGTCAGGTGTGCTTGCATCTGCTCTTGCTATGGATAAAGAAGTGTCAAAAAAGATATTTCTTTATCATAATATTCCTGTTGCTGAATTTGTTGTTTTAAATAAAGGTGATGAAACAAAGAGTATAGAATTTGATTTGCCGTGGGTTGTAAAGCCAGCTTCAGAGGGCTCAAGTATAGGCGTAAGCATAGTAAGAGATGAAAAAAGCTTTCAAAAAGCCTTAGAGGTTGCCTTCTCTTTTGGATCAAGGGTTATTGTAGAAAAATTTATAGAAGGGAAAGAAATACATGTAGGAATATTGAATGACAGAGTTTTGGGAGGAGTTGAAGTAAGACCATCTTTGGAATTTTACAATTATGAGGCAAAATATAAAACAGGTCTTACAGAATATATACTTCCTCCAGAGATAGATACTGAAGTATATAAAAAAGCGCAAGAGATAGCCCTCTCTGCTCATCTTGCACTGGGATGTAAAGGAGCTACGAGGGTCGATTTGATATTAGATTCAAGAGGTCATGCTTATGTTCTTGAGGTTAATACTATTCCTGGAATGACCGAAACCAGCCTTTTACCAAAAATAGCAAATCTTGCAGGTTTAGATTTTACTGGATTGATAGAAGAGATACTAAAGGGAGCTATCCGTGAAAACGAATAGAACAAGATCAAAAAAGAAAGGAGTTTTTAGATTTATAAGGAACGGTATAGCATTCCTTCTGATTTTCTTAGCTGCAATTTTTATTTATAAATATATTGGCTCGATTTCAATAAAATCTTTTTTGCCACTTGAAAATATTTCAATAATTGGGAATAAACATCTGACAGATGAGGAGATAAAAAACCTCGCTGGTATTAGTGGCAAAGAAGATTTGCTGACGATATCTAATAACGAGATATGTAGAAGATTACTTAAGTCTCCTTGGATTAGATCTGTAACAGTAAGGAAGGAATTTCCACGGACATTATCTTTGTCAATAGAAGAAGCAGCTCCTTTTGCACTGCTTGACATGAATAACCACCTCTTTCTTGTTGATGAAAAAGGTAAATTTCTTGAGGAGCTTAGTGGTAATTCTATCCCCTTTCTTCCGATAATCACGGGTGATCCCTATAAAGAGAGGGAGGGCTATTTAGAAGCATTAAAGCTCGTAAAAGCTATGAATGACAGTAATTTTATATCTGAAAGGGATCACATCGAAATAGTTATAAAAAGACCCCATGAACTGACTGTAACTATAGATGGGAATATAGTAAAGATGGGGGTAGGGGATTATAAAGAAAAACTTGTAAGGTTTATCGAACTGGAAGATTACATAAGGAAGATGGGGATTATGGTTGATTATATAGATTTAAGATTTGCTAACAAGGCTATCGTAAAGCCAATAAATGAAAAGGTGATAGAGTGAAACGTAGCGACATTATTGTAGGACTTGACGTAGGGACCACGAAGATATGCGTTGTTGTAGCTGAAGTTGTTAACGGGGATATAGAGATTCTTGGAATTACGATGTCTACTTCAACAGGGTTGAGGAAAGGTATGATTGTAGATATCGAATCTACAGTTGAGTCTATTAGAAATGCAATAGAAAAGGCAGAGTCCTTGACTGGTATAAATATAAAGAATGTGAGGGTAGGAATCTCGGGGAATCATATTAGAGGGTTTGAGAGTTACGGTGCTATAGGGGTCCGAGCAAAAGAAGTTTCTTATATAGATATAGAAAGAGCAATAGAATCAGCAAAGGCTGTTTACATACCACTTGATAGAGAGATAATTCACGTAATGCCTACTGGATACATTTTAGATGGGCAGAATGGTATAAAAGACCCTCTTGGTATGAGAGGCGTAAGGCTTGAGTCAAAAGTTTTTATTATAACAGCTTCAATTACGTCTGTGCAAAATTTAATAAAATGCTGTGAACGTGCAGGCCTTCACGTCACAGATATAATATTTGAACCATTAGCATCTGCTGAAGCAGTCTTAACTGATGATGAAAAAGAATTGGGTGTTGCAATAGTAGATATCGGAGGGGGAACAACAGATATTATCCTGTATAAAGAGGGTTGGCTTCGGCATTCGTCTATTATTGCAGTTGGAGGTAACCACTTTACAAATGATATAGCCGTTGGATTAAGAATTCCTATTGCAGAAGCTGAAAGGCTTAAGAGAAACTTTGGTTCAGCGTTAACTTTGATGGTTGATGAATCAGAAGAAATAGAGATTATGCAATCAGGACACGCTAAAAAGATATTAAGGCGTCATTTAACAGAAATTATACAGCCGAGGTCTAACGAACTGCTTGACTTGATAAAAAATGAGCTGATAGCTTGTGGGGGATATGATATAGCATCTACAGGAATTGTTCTTACAGGAGGGGGCTCTATGCTCAAAGGGCTTGATATTTTATCAGAATCGGTATTAAGCCTGCCTGTTAGGATAGGGTATCCTAAAACCCTGAAGGGAGATGCGGATATTAATAATCCCATGTATGCAACAGGTGTGGGTCTTGTAATTCATGGTTTTGAAAAAGAAGTGAACAAAGGATTTACCCCTGTTGTTCTTACCAGTGTATATAACAGAATGAAAGATTGGGTAAAAGGAATTTTTAAATAAATAAAGAGGAGGTAATTTATGTTTGAGATTGAAGAAGTAAAAAGCCAACAAGCAAAAATTAAAGTTGTTGGTATAGGTGGTGCGGGAGGCAATGCTATTAATAATATGATAGCCTCAAATCTTCAAGGAGTGGAGTTTATAGCCGTTAATACTGATGTGCAAGCATTAGAGACTTCCCTTGCTCCAATAAAAGTTCAGATAGGAGCAGGACTTACGCGAGGGTTAGGGGCAGGTTCTAATCCTCAAATTGGTAGAGAGGCTGCTTTAGAAGATAGCTCTTTAATTGCTGAACATCTTGAGGGTTCAGATATGATTTTTGTTACTGCTGGTATGGGTGGAGGTACAGGTACAGGTGCAAGCCCTGTTATAGCAGGAATAGCAAAGGAGTTGGGAGCAATTACAGTTGCTATTATCACAAAACCCTTTTTCTACGAAGGGAAAATAAGAAATACGAATGCAGAAGAAGGTATAAAAGAGCTCAAGAAAAATGTAGATACCCTGATCGTGATACCAAATGACAAGATAAGCCTTGTTGTCGAAAAGGGTACTCCACTTCTTAAGTCTTTTGCGATTGCCAATGATATTCTGAAACAAGCTGTAAAGGGTATATCAGATATAATCTTAATACCTGGTTTGATAAATGTTGATTTCGCCGATGTAAGAACTATTATAGAAGATAAAGGCCGAGGTGTTATAGGTGCTGGAGTCGGAAGAGGTGAAAATGGTGCGCTCGAAGCAGCTAAAAAGGCAATATCAAATCCTTTATTAGAGGATACCTCCATAGAAGGTGCAAAGGGTATTCTCATAAATATTACAGGAGGACTTGAACTTTCTCTAAATGATGTTCAAGAAGCTGCCTCTTTTGTGTACGATTCTGCTCACGAAGATGTTCATTTTATATTTGGTGCGGTTATAGATCCAGACATTGGCGATGAAGTTAGAGTAACTGTTATAGCTACTGGTTTTGACGAACAAAAGGAGAAGGTTGAGCTGCCGCAAGTCAAAAAATGGACACCTATAAAACGTCCTTTAACATATAGGGGTTCAGAAAGGGTATTATCAAAAAATTTGAGTTCTGATTATAGGTCATATTTGACGTCTTCGGATATTGTTTCATATGAGGATCATATTGATGTGCCCACATTTTTAAGAAAGTCCATCCAGCCACCTCATAAGGAGCTTTAGACTTCCCTCCCACGAGGGGCTTCCTCCCCCGGAGGCCCCTCCCCCCTCAATAAAAAACTTGCTTTTTATGAAAATGTATACTATTTTTTTTATATGAAGTTACAAGTAAAATATCTTCAAAATTTGTTTTATGATTTATTAAATGATTATGGTAAGGTCTTCTTACTCGTTAAATATTCCGAAAAAACAATTATAGGGAGCAGAGGATTTACAGATGAGGAAAAGAAAAGTGGGATGATTTTAGTTTTTAATAATAGAAACCATAAAAATTTACATTGGCTGGAAGACGGCAGTATCACAGCCACGCTTGGCTTCGGTTTAACAAATAAACAGGAGACGTGCTTTCTTCATGTTGATGATATAGTTTCAGTCTTTTCACCTGATGCAAAAGTAAAGTTTGATAGATGGGATGTATGGGATACTGAAGAATCCATTAAGAAACCAGAGAAAGTTGAAAAGAATCACTCTTCAGATGGGAAGATAATATTACTCGATGAATTTAGGAAAACAAAAAATTAAAATATATCTTTCTGAATTTCCTTCATCTTGATTTCATAACATTTATGTGCAAGTTCTATAAGTTCATCAGGTCCCCAGGTTCTTCTATCAGTCAGAAATTTTGTTAAGTCTGAAGGAATTGCTCCAATTCCAAGATAAGCTCCACTTATCGCTCCAGCCATAGCAGCTGTTGTGTCGACATCTCCACCCGCAGAGATAGCTGTGCATATAGTTTCCCAATAATCCTCAGGTGTTCGAAGGAAAGAATAAATACTCCACAAAACACTACTTATAACAAAGGGTGTTATGCCCTTCCATCCGTCTTCTTCAATGTAGTCAGGGTCTATTCCAGCTTTTGAAATATAAGTAACGGCTTCTTTAGGTTCCATAGATAGCCATTTATTAAGATTCTTGATTTCTGAGGCAAAGCCTGTATCAAGTTTATCAGTCCATTTAACAAGGGAAGATAGGAATGAGTCAATATTTATTTTTTTACTCTGAAGGACAAGAGCTACTGAGCCACTTATAGCTATTGCTCCTGCTGAACATCGTGGGTCTTTGTGTGTGATCCGTCCCTGATCATGTGCAGCAGTAACAAGCATCTCAGGGTTATCGAAAAAGAAAAGACCGATAGGTGCAGCACGCATAGCACTTCCGTTTCCTGCGGAAGGAGCTGGAATTCCTGATTCTTCCCATGATATTCCTTCAGCGAGTCTCAGTGCTGCCTGTCTTGTTGAATAACCAAAGCCCACAGCTCGTCTTTCTATAAAAATATATTTTATTCTTTCTGCATAATCGTGTGGGTCAAACTTTTTACAGGAGACATAACTCTGAATTAGCTCACGCGCTAGCTGAGAGTCATCCGAGTATTGTCCAAAGGGGAAAGGAAATCTACCAAATTCTGTTGCTCTACCTGTTTTTAAATAATCCTCAATATATCGCTTACATGCCTCTGGCGAAAATCCCTCTACAACAAATCCTATAGCATCACCGAGGCATTGGCCTATTAGACAGCCGCTAAATTGATCCTTATGGGGTAACATAAAAAATGCTTCCTGAAAAGGGTGTTACATAATAACTATGATAACAACTATAATAACATTGTCATTCGATATAATTAAACACTGGTTACATAATTCAAATAAACATCCAAATAATGAATTTTTTAGTAGAAAGATTTACCTTAGAATACTGCCGGGCGGAACCTCTTTTTCAGGAAGAAGAAGGATGGGCTTACCGTCAATATCTACTGCAAGTATCATCCCCTGACTTTCAATACCTTTTATTACCCTTGTTTCTAAATTTAAAAGCACCGGCACTTCTTTGCCGATTAAATACCGTGGTTCAAAAAATTCTGCGATTCTTGCTACAATTTGTCTTTTTTCTTTACCTATATCTACTTCCAATTTCATAAGTTTATCAGTTCCTTTTACTTTTTCAGCAGATAAAATTTTTCCGATTCTTATATCCAATCTTTTGAATTCTCCAAAAGTTACAGTGTCCAGCATGTTCTTCCTCTGATTTCAAAAATACCGCTTCTGCCAACATTTTATGAATAATTTATAAGCTATCAAGTCTAAAAATTATTATCAAAATAATTTTTTGCAACATAAAATTCGAGTAGGTAAGCAAGTGAACGAGTCTTAAAATTTTTAAACTAATTTTTTTGTGTATGGCAGGTGAAGCAGCCTCCTGAGCCGCCGCTACTTGCTACCATACTCCTGTAATCCCACTTAAGGATATCTGCGTAGGGAGTAGCATGTGCGGCATGACATGAAAGACACATAACAATATCTGTCCCTGTAGTAACAACGGAGCTTATGGAATCAAAGACGGTTTGCCTAGCAACAGGGGCCTGTACACCGTAAGTTGTGTATGCTGAATATTCTCCTCTATTCGGTAATATTATATCAGTCGGATGTCTTGTGAATGGTGATGAAGTGTCACCCCCGATACCATATTCTGAATCGCCTAATGTATGAAAGTTCCCATGACAAGTACCACAGAAGACACTAATTGAACCATTGGAAGAATATGTTCCGCATTTACCACCATGGCAGTCATTGCAATTACTAGGGTTACTAAGGGGTGAGATTGTACCAAAATATTCATTATGGTTGTTAGCGTCAAAGTTTTGCCATTTATATAGACCTGTATTTTCAAGACCTTTAACACCACAAAGAAATCTATAGGAATTATAAGTCTCTGCTATGGCAGGATCGGTGTCACACTTACCATCAACATTTTTATGATGGGCCCCTTTCACAGCGGGCAGTCCAGACCCAAAACCCGGCCATCGATCACCATGACAACCATTTTCTCCTGCACATGTGAGATTTAATTTTGTAACCACTTTATCATGGGAAAAATGACCAGCATAGGCCTTTCCACCCGGAGGCCCGTCCAAAACACTTTCATAATAAGTAACGCCAAGATCTATTACATTATGTCCTGCGCTGTTCTGGTCTGCAGTTATACGGGATTTAGCTCCTGTAATATAAGCAAAATTACCACCTGCAAGATCTGTAGTATCTGTGTGTAAGACCTGGGGGATCTCGCTTCCACCTATAGTCACAATCTTATTGGCAACTCCCATACCGTGGCAACCAAGACAATTACCACGTAACAATGCTGGTTGTGGTAAGCTACTCCCACTATATGCTATTCCTTCACTTGTTCCATTTTGTGAAGCATGCATAGTATGACAATTTAAGCAGGGTCCTGTAATTTTAGCATTAGCGATGTTTGATGAAAAAATTACTGAAATCAATATGATCTTAAATAAAGAGATTTTTATAATTTTGAGGATCATTTAAAATTAGCATAAGCTTAAATTGTTTTTAAGCTTATAATAGATCTTTATATTTTGTCAATAAAAATCTTGAGGTT
>CAYOJI010000013.1:27385-30468 GCA_964404225.1 uncultured Nitrospiraceae bacterium | reverse complement strand
ACATTATAAGGTGAGCCCCTTTTTTATTCATCACGGAATTGGTGATGCTTCCTTTGTTGTGCTATTTATATTCTTGATAAAATATTGTTAAATAATTTATTCTTAATAAAAATAAAGGCTAAGGTTAAGATTCGATTTCGGTTTCAACCTTAATCACAAAAGTTGTAGTTTTAATTTCTTTTAAATCCATGTTCTTTTTTATATCTGGAGTATGAAATTTTAATAAAGAAAAAAATGAAAGGTAAGGTTTATTTAATTGATGTAACAAATAGAGATGGGGTTCAAACTTCGCGAATATTGCTCCCTAAACTTTCTAAAACAATGTTAAATATTTATCTGGATGAGATGGGTATTTATCAAAGCGAGGTTGGGTTCCCAACTTTGAAACACGAAGTCAACTATATAAATGCTAATTTAGAATTAGTAAAAATCGGCGTTATAAAGAGAATTCACCTCGAAGGTTGGTGTAGAGCTATACCTGAAGATGTAATGTTAAGTTTTAAAAATTGTCCTGATTTGAAGCATATCAATATTTCTATGTCAACATCAGATATAATGATTAAAGGTAAATTTCAAGGCAGAAAGACCTTCAAGGATATAATTAAATCTCTTAAAGAATCTGTAAAGATTGCTAAAGAAATGGGTGCGGTGACAGTTGGTGTGAATGCTGAAGATGCTTCAAGAACAAGCCTTGAGAGGTTAATTGAATTTATAATTGCAGGTAAAGAAGCTGGTGCTGATCGCTTTAGATATTGCGATACACTCGGAACAGACGATCCTATAACTATATATGAAAGAATTAAAACCCTTGCACTTGCTACAATGTTTCCAATAGAAATGCACTGTCATAATGACCTTGGTATGGCAGAAGCCGTTTCTATTGCAGGTGCCCAGGGAGCAGTAGAGTGTGGTGTAGATGCATATATTAATACTACTATCAATGGTTATGGCGAACGCTGTGGTAATTGTGATCTTGTTTCAACAATCCTTGCCCTTAAATTTTCACAAGGATTGAAAGATAAAGTTCCTCTTGATGAAAATGTAGATCTCAAAAAGGCTTGGAAGATAGGAAAATATGCTTCATATGCATTTAACATTCCGATACCTATTAACCAGCCGGGCATAGGAGCTAATGCATTCGCACACGAATCTGGTATTCATGCTGATGGAGCATTGAAAGACAGGCGGAATTATGAACTCTACGACCCTGAAGATGTTGGTAGAGGGGAACCCGAATTAACAGAAACAGGAAGAATTATAACTACAGGTGAATATGGTGGCATAAAAGGATTCAGACATGTTTATGATAAATTGGGTATCCATTTTCACGATGATACCGAAGCAAGGCGAATTCTCGAACTTGTTCAATATGCCAACCTTCATACACAAAAACCACTTACAGATGATGAACTAAGGTTTATTGCCACGTATCCTGAAATAGTGAAGAAGATACTGACAGTAAATCCATAATGTACAAAATCACATTAATCCCTGGTGACGGAACAGGGCCTGAAATCACAGAGGCAACAAAGCGGGTAATAGAAGCTACTCATATTCCTATTGAGTGGGATTATCAAGAAGCGGGGCTTGATGTTTTCGAAAGGGAAGGAACACCATTACCTCAACGTGTAATCGACTCTATAAAGAAAAATAAAGTTGCACTTAAAGGACCTATAACTACACCTGTGGGAAAGGGTTTTAGAAGCGTTAACGTTGCCTTAAGACAAAACCTTGACCTTTATTGTTGCCTAAGACCCTCTAAAACATACAAAGGTGTTCGAACAAGATATGATAATGTTGATATTGTAATAATAAGAGAAAATACAGAAGATCTTTATATAGGTATCGAATTTGAAAAAGGTTCATCCGATGCTGAAAAGATAATTAGTTTAATTAAAGACCTAACAGGTAAAATAATAAGACATGATTCGGGGATAAGCATTAAACCCATATCCGTTTTTGCAACCGAAAGAATAGTCAAATTTGCTTTTGAATATGCTATAAAAAATAATAGAAAAAAAGTGACGGCTGTCCATAAAGCAAACATAATGAAATATTCCGACGGTCTTTTCCTTGAAGTTGCAAGAAATATTGCAAAAAACTATTCTAACATTGAATTTGAAGACAAAATTGTTGACAATATGTGCATGCAACTTGTACAGAAACCAGAGCTTTATGATGTAATAGTTCTTCCTAATCTTTATGGAGATATTTTATCAGATCTTGCAGCTGGTTTAATCGGAGGTCTCGGTATAGCGCCTGGCGCTAACCTTGGTGAAGAATATGCAGTATTTGAACCTGTTCATGGGAGTGCCCCAAAATATAAGGGGTTGAATAAAGTAAATCCTCTTGCTATGATACTTTCAGGGGTCATGATGCTCAGACATTTAGGAGAGGTAGAAGCAGCGGATAGATTGGAAAAGGCTGTTTCTTCTGTTATCGAAGAAGGTAAATATTTGACATACGATATGAAACCTACACCTGATGACCCTACTGCTGCAACAACATCAATGGTAGCAGATGCTATTATTGAAAAATTAATCTAATATTGATCTAATTTGTAAATGGATACTGACGGTTCGCTACAAACTCCTCTCACTAAAAATAATTTACAATCGAAATTTAGCTTTTATACTTTTTGGATTAATGTGGACTGATATTGTATTAATTACGCTCTTTATTTTTTTAAATGGATTTTTTGCTGCTGCTGAGATTGCTGTTGTAACAGTGCGCAGGACACGTATAAAACAATTAATCGATGAAGGTAAAAAGAACGCTCTAATTTTAAAGAGATTAAGAGAAGAACCTGATAAATTCCTTGCTACAGTTCAAATTGGGGTTACTATGGCAGTTACTCTTGCATCTGCAATAAGTGGAGCCCTTGCATATGAAGTCTTGAAGCCCGCTCTTGAAAGCCTACCGGTTCCTGCTATTGCGATGTCGAGCAATGCAATTGCTATCGGCATCGCTGCTATTATTATCACCTATTTTTCTATAGTTCTTGGAGAACTTATTCCAAAAACAATAGCATTAACAAAACCAGATACCGTTGGTTTGATCGTTGCTCCATTTATGGATAAATT
>CAYOJI010000013.1:0-27375 GCA_964404225.1 uncultured Nitrospiraceae bacterium | reverse complement strand
AAATTAACAAATATCTTTGTCAGAATTTTAACAGTAAGCACTAACATTATATTGAAACCTTTTGGTAAAAAAGCATTCAGTGAAAGAGGTTATATATCAGAAGAAGAGATAAAAATGCTCATCGAAGAAGGCAGAGAAAAGGGTATATTTGAGGCAGAAGAAAAGGAATTAATCCATAGTGTGTTTGAATTTACAGACATCTTTGTTAAAGAAGTTATGGTTCCTGCTCCTCAAATGGTAACGATTGGTATTAACATGACAGTAGATGAAGTAAAAAATATAATTTCTGAGGAGCAATATTCAAGATATCCTGTTATAGGGAAAGACTTGAATGATATAAGAGGCATTTTATATGCAAAGGATTTTTTTAACAGCCTTGTGACCACAGGCACTGTTAATATTCGAAGGATTATAAAGTCTCCAATATTTGTGCCTGAAACCCTAAAAATAGGGACACTTTTAAGAGAAATGCAGAAAAAGAGGATACATATGGCGATTGTAATAGATGAATATGGATCTGTATCAGGACTTGTGACTTTAGAGGATTTAATCGAGGAAATTGTAGGTGAGATAAGGGATGAATATGATACTGAAAGTCCAGTTATAAATCTTGGCGATGGAACAATGATTATAGATGCTTCCATAAGTGTAAGAGACCTTTATGAAGACTATGGAATCCAGATACCAGAATCACCAGAATATGAAACACTTGGGGGGTTTATAGTAACCTACCTCCAGAGGATACCCGAGGTAAGTGAAGAGATAGTGATAGATGATAAAAAGTTAACCATTATAGGTATTGTTGGAAGGAGAATCTCAAAGGTAAAATTTCAGAAACTGCCTGAGAAAATCAAACAACAATAAAATCTTTTGAACAAAATTCCTGCCTCAAATTATAAGCTGATGCTTATAATTTATATATAGACATATGAGTGAGCAAGTATGTTAAAATTTTATTGTATATTAAAAATAATAGCATTTATTAAAGTGAAAATTAAATAGAGAAGTTTAAATTTTATTTAACAATTGCTATAATTAATTATGTTAACATTAACAACTAATAAGACTGCCAATAAAATTTCTGATACAGGATTGAAGATCTTGGTAGCAGATGACCATGCTATAGTCCGCAAAGGATTAATTCAGATTATATCCGAAGTTCCTGGAATGCATGTAGTTGACGAAGCCGGTAATGGAATAGAAGCAATGCAGATGTTATTAGAAAAAGACTATGATATAGTTTTATTGGATATTTCAATGCCTGGGAAAAGTGGACTCGATATTTTACGGGCAATCAAGAATAAGAAACCAAAGATTCCTGTCCTTGTATTAAGTGTTCATCCTGAAGAGCAATATGCTATAAGAGCTATAAAAGCTGGTGCTTCGGGATATCTTACAAAAGATAGTGCTCCTGATGAATTGATTGCAGCGATAAAGAAGATTTCAAAGGGTGGTAAATATGTAACCACTTCACTTGCTGAAAAGTTGTTATACGAACTTGAACCCTCAGATGAAAAGCCAAACCATGAAATACTTTCAGATCGTGAATATCAAGTGATGTGTATGTTTGCATTGGGTAAGACATTAAAAGAAATAGCAAAAGAATTGTCTTTAAGTATTCAGACAGTTAGTACTTATCGCACGCGCATTCTTGAAAAAATGAGAATGAATACCCTTGCAGAAGTTATACGTTATGCTATCAAGCATGGTCTTGTTGAATAAATAATGTAGTAAAACTACTACATTATTAAAAGCTACAATACTACAACAGGATAAGAGTTATTACGATTTTTTTTAAAAAGTTAATTTGCTATTCTAAATTTTAATCTTGCGAAAAATATTCAAACATACTACTTACTATATTTCTCATAAATTAAAAATCCTTTTTAATGGGGGATCATAAATGGAATTAAAAGAAGTTTCCGCCTGTAACACAATTAGAAGCACAAAAGATAATCCTAACACTCAAACAAATTCTGAACACATTATAGTATTTAGCAGCAATTTCAATTTTGTGACTACTATATGCAACATTCTTTCAGAAAGAGGTTACGCAACTGTAGGTTTTACATCTGCTGAGGAGATATTCAATTTATTAGAAGGATTATCAGCCGATATTTTAATAATAGATATTGAACGGGGTGAAGACTTAATCCTTAACTTTCTGCAAAGGGTTTTAAAAATAAGACCTAATCTTCTGTGCATAGTGGTTACTGCTCAAGAGGAATATCAGATGGCTATAGAAGCTATGAAAAACGGTGCTTTCAATTATATTTTAAAACCATTTAAAATTGATATATTACTATTGACTATTGCCAAAGCTGCAGAATTTAGCCGATTACGTAGGGAGAAAGATATTTACCATTCTATTTTCGAAAACGCTGTTGAGGGCATTTATATAAAAATGCCTTATGGACAATATTCTATGGTCAATTCATCGCTTGTTAATTTATTAGGATACAAAGATGCTAACGAATTAATAGAAAAAATGAACAATGATATACCTAACCAATTCTATGTTGAACCAGAGCGATACAAAAAAGTTTATAATTTATTACGTAGAAAAGATATTGCTACAGGAATTGAATCTCAAGTATACCGCAAAGATGGAAGCACAATATGGATTTCAGAAAATGTGCGTACTGTAAGAGATGAGAAAGGTAATGTGGTTTATTATCGAGGAACTATTGAAGATATAACTCGTAAAAAGCAAAATGAAGAGAAATTGTTACAAAGTGAAGCTTATTTTAGGTTATGTGCTGAAAAGTCTGAAAAAAATATTGGTATTTTCTTAGACATTATTGATGAAATATGTGAATCTTACAAAGAGTTGGATAATATGCTTATAAATTTTGTTAGAATGACAGTTAATTTACTCGACGAAAAGAATAAATGGACAAAAGGGCATTCTGAGCGTGTGGCAAAGTATGCGGAGATGTTAGGAAAAGAAATCGGTCTTGATGGAGAAGAAATGAAAAAGTTAAAACTTGCAGCCTTTTTGCATGATATCGGACGAATAAGGACGTTTGAACACCTTATAGATAAACCATCAAATTTTAATGAAGAAGAATATGATCTCGTCAGAAAGCATCCTATTATAGGAGCAGAGTTATTAGAAAAGATAGGCTTTTTAAATGAAGTGGTATATTCTGTAAGACACCATCATGAAAGGATAGACGGTAAAGGATACCCCGATGGGCTAAAGGGTAAAAATATACCTTTATTTTCAAGGATATTACATGTAGCAGATTCCTTTGATTCAATGACTGCAGATAGACCATACAAGAGTCGTTCAGGAAAAGATTATGCTTTTTTAGAGTTTAAAAGGTGCAAAGGTTCTCAATTTGATCCCGAGATTGTGAAAATTGCACTAAACGTTTTTTAACATATAAATTCAAAATATAAATTCAAATAAATCTTCCCACATCCTCTTCGGATGATAATATTGCTATTCCCGATATATAATTTTAATATATAAATGAAATGAAAAGAATCGTGATAAAAATAGGTAGTAATATTGTTTCTGGCGACAAAGAAGGTCTTGATACAAAAAGGATTTCCTCTATTGCACGCGATATAACAGAAATTCAAAATAGTGGATATAATGTTATTGTCGTATCATCAGGTGCGATTGCTGCTGGAATGAAAAAACTTGGACTAAAGGAAAAACCGAGAGAGATAAAACTTAAACAAGCAGCAGCAGCAGTTGGGCAGAGCAGTCTGATGTGGGCTTATGAGAAGAGTTTTAGTTATTTTGGGAAAAAAGTTGCACAGATTTTATTAACACGGGATGACCTCTCTGACAGAAAACGATATATTAATTCTAAAAATACACTACTTACATTGCTTTCTTATAAAATTATTCCAATAATAAATGAGAACGATACTGTTGCTACTGACGAAATAAGATTTGGAGACAACGATTATCTTGCCTCCTTGGTGAGTAGCCTTATCGAGGCTGAGAGGTTAATAATATTATCTGATGTTGAAGGACTATATACTGATGACCCTCGAAAAAATTCTGAGGCAAAACTTATTGAATATGTTGAGGAGATAACACCACAGCTTGAGAAAATAGCAGGGGGTGAGGGTAGTGCTGTAGGAACAGGTGGAATGTACTCTAAAATTCTTGCTGCTAAAAGTGCTGTTAATAATGGTATTACAGTACATATTATAAACGGGAAAAAAGAAGGACTGATATTTGAGCTTATTCAGGGTAAAAAATGTGGCACGACATTTAAACCAAGTAAAGAGAGACTTTCTTCAAGGAAGGGATGGATTGCTTACGGTAGTCGTGCAAAAGGTAGCCTCATAATTGATGATGGTGCAGTAAAAGCGCTTGTAAAAGGTGGCAAGAGTTTACTCCCTTCGGGTATTATATCTGTCGAGGGCAACTTTGATACAGGCGATGCAGTATATTGCTTAGATTCAAAGGGAAATCGTATAGCCAAGGGACTTATTAATTATTCCTATTTAGAGATTACAAAAATAAAAGGGAAAAAGACATCTGAAATAGAAGGAATACTCGGATATAAATATTCTGATGAGGCGATTCACAGAGATAATCTTGTATTATTATAGTTAAAAAAGGGCTGTGGCAGCTAATTTAATTTTAAAAGGGGTTACTGCCACAGCAAAGGAAGGTGGCGTGAAGAGGAGGTAGAACTTAATTTAAAGCTACTATATAAATCGTGAAAAAAATGTGATTAGAATTACAAAAATTAAAATTAATAATATTAAGATTTTTAAAAGGATGTTAGTGATGGTGGATCAATGTATTTTTTTGTGATATGTTATTTCTTAAAATTTTTAAGCCTTTATTATTTTGTTATTTTTTAATCCCTTCGTGGCGTTTCTTGTATCAATCACCAGCTTACTATTCTTAACAATCCAGTTATAATTATATACTGAATGATTTGTAATGATTACGGAACAGTCATATCTTTTAAGATTTCTATTTGAGAGCGGAATACTTTTCATAGTTAAATGAGGATAATGGCGCATGCCAGAAAAAGATGGGATAAAGGGGTCATTATAGTCAACCTTAGCTCCTTTATTTTTAAGGATATCAATAATTTCGACCGCAGGAGATTCTCTAATATCATCGGTATCCTTTTTATACGCTACTCCCAAAATTAGTATCTTGGATTTTTTGAGACACTTACCTTCTTTGTTAAGTCCATCAGTTATCTTTGATACTACATAATCGGGCATGTTTGTATTAACCTCGCCAGCAAGTTCTATAAAACGAGTATTAAAATCATATTCTTTTGCCTTCCAAGAAAGATAGAAAGGGTCGATGGGTATACAGTGACCACCAAGCCCTGGCCCCGGATAAAATGGCATAAATCCAAAAGGCTTTGTAGATGAGGCTTCTATTACCTCCCATATATCAATTCCCATTTTATCTGCTAGGATCTTTAGCTCGTTTACAAGGGCAATGTTTACTGAGCGAAAGATATTTTCAAGTAATTTTGTAAATTCAGCTACCTCTGTTGAAGAAACCACTACTACCCTATCCACTATTTTACTGTAAAGAGTTTTACCAATCCTTGTACAATTGACGGTAATTCCTCCAACTACCTTTGGTATATTTTTTGTGCTAAACTGGGGATTACCAGGATCTTCCCTTTCAGGTGAGAAAATAAGGAAGAAATCTTTTCCCACCTTTAGACCTTTAGCTTCGAATTTTGGTAAAAGAATTTCCCTTGTTGTGCCTGGATAAGTTGTACTTTCGAGCGATATAAGATGACCTTTTCTAATATATTTTGCTATTTCATTGGAGGTATTCTCTACATAGCTTAAATCTGGTTCTTTATTTTTTTTTAAAGGGGTGGGAACGCATATCAAAATACAATCTGTTTCCTTTAGTCTCGAATAATCCGCAGTAGCTTCGAACAAATTTTTATTTCGTAAATTCTTTATTGCTTCAGAAGAAATATGTTTTATATAACTTTCTCCTCTATTAAGACGCTCGACTTTCTTATCATCTATATCGAAACCTAAAACTGTAAATCGTTCTTCGCAGAAACGGATTACAAGAGGGAGACCTACATAACCAAGTCCTATTATGCCAATTTTAGCCTTCTTATTATTTATAGCTTTCAACAAATCCATATTGATTTTAGTCCTCTTTATTTCTCCCATAACGGTCATCAAATCTTACGATGTCATCTTCTTCTACGTATTCACCATTCTGTACTTCTATAATCTCTAACGGAACTTTTCCAGGGTTTTCAAGTCTGTGTAAAGTAGATTTTGGCACATAAGCTGACTCATTTTCATGTATAAATATCTCTTTATCGCCTATCCTTACTTTCGCTGTTCCCTTTACAACCACCCAGTGTTCTGATCTGTGATAGTGCATTTGAAGGCTCAACTTCTCTTTCGGATTTACTACTATCCTTTTTATCTTGTATCTTGGTCCTTCTTCGAGTATAGTGTAACTACCCCATGGTCTGTAAGAGGTTAAATGTTCTTCTATTTCTTTTCTTTTATTTTTTTTAAGCTTGCTGACTATATCTTTGACCTTTTGCGTTTCTCCCTTCTTTGATATCAAGATAGCGTCATCCGTTTCAACAATAAGACAATCTTCTAATCCAATAGTGGATATATGTCTTTTATCCCCGAGAATCATTGATCTTTTCGTATTAATTGTTATAATGTCACCCTTTTTAACATTGCCTTCCTTGTCTTTCTCTAAAACATCATAGAGTGAATCCCACGAACCTATATCATTCCAATAGAGCTCCATAGGGATTGTTACAATCTTTTTAGATTTTTCCATAATTGCATAATCAATTGATATTTCAGGCATTTTCTTAAAATTTGACATGACTTCATCAAGATTTTTATTGAGCATTTTCCCAATAGGTGGCATATATTTATTAAATTCCTCTAATATCGAGCCAATAGTAAAGGCAAACATTCCAGAATTCCAGAAATAATTTCCTGATTCTACATATTTTTTAGCTTTTCCTTCGTCAGGCTTTTCTGTAAATTTATCTACCTTTAAAAAATAATCTTGCATATCTGTTCTCCGCTTAAAATCGCTTACCTTTATATATCCATAACCTGTTTCGGGTCTTGTGGGCTTTACTCCAAATGTTACAATATGCCCTTTTTTAGCAATTTTATTAGCAAGCTTTATATATTCAGCAAATTTTTCTGATGGTTTAATTATATGGTCAGAAGGAGAAACAAATATGACTTCATCTTCTGGACTGCCAATCTTTTCCATGCAATATTTAATCCCAAGGGCTATTGCAGGAGCAGTATTTTTAGCTATTGGCTCTAAAATTATATGAAAGTGTGGGGGAGTAGAAGGTAGCGATGTATCCAAAGACATTAGGTCGGCTCTTACATGGAACTTATAATTATTGTTTGTTATTACCAAAATATCTTCTGGTAACATTACTTTTAAAATCCTTTTAACTGTCTGCTGAAGAAGGGATTTATCCTCATTTAACTTTAAAAACTGTTTTGGGAAATTTTTCCTTGACAGTGGCCAGAGTCTTGTACCAGAGCCTCCTGCAAGTATAATTGCCTTCATGAAACCTCCAATAGATATTTAAATTCCTTTTCTAAAAATGTTTTATAGGAGTCCAGACTTTCTTTGTCTTCTGCCTCTGCCCTTAATACAACAACCGGCTGGGTGTTACTCGCCCTTATCAGTCCCCATCCTTTTTCGAATGTTACCCTTATCCCATCTATTGTATTTATATCTTTAATTTTATATGAACATGAACCTTTACTTTTATATTCTGTAAAATGCATTACAATCTTATTAACTATATCCTTTTTTCTTTCTTCAGGACATTCGAGTCTAATCTCGGGTGTGCTATGAAGTTCTGGGATATCGTCAAGAAGCTCGTTAATATCCTTTCCTTTCTTCTTCATTATTTCTACTAATCTCAATGTGGTATAAATTGCATCATCAAACCCAAAATATCTGTCAGCTATAAATATATGTCCACTGAATTCTCCTGCAATAAGTGCATTTTCTTCTCTCATCTTTTGTTTTACCAATGAATGACCTGTTTTCCACATGATTGGTATACCGCCATTCCTTTTAATATCGTCAAACATAATCTGCGAACATTTAACATCTCCAATTATCTTTGCCCCTGGTTTATCTTTTAGTAACTCACGACTCAGAACTATCATCAATTGATCTCCCCATATAATCTTCCCATTCTTATCCACAATCCCTATTCTGTCCGCATCGCCATCATATCCTACCCCGATTTCTGCCTCTGTCTCTTTCGTAAGAGAGATTAGGTCTTCTATATATTCTACGACTGTTGGATCAGGATGGTGATTTGGAAATCTTCCATCAGGTTCACAGTAAAGTGGTATTACCTCGCACCCTATGTTTTCGAGTATCTCGGGTACGATAAGTCCTGCGGTTCCATTGCCTGCATCCACCACAATTTTCAATCTTTTATATCGTGGGTCTTTCAGATATGAAAATTCTTTTATCATATAATCCTTGTACGCCTCTTTAATGTTATATGACATTACGTTTCCTTGACGATTAGGCTCGATGAATTCTTTTTTAAAGATTATTTCTTTTAATTTTTGGATAGATTGACCGTAGATTGTTTCCTTTCCAATACTTATCTTAAAACCATTGTATTCAGGTGGATTATGACTGCCTGTAACCATTATACCCCCGTCTAAATCGAGAAAAAATATAGAAAAGTATTGAATGGGAGTGGGACATATCCCTATATCGTAAACATCTACACCTGTAAAAATGATGCCATCAATAACAGCTCTCGATAGTTCTTCAGAACTAAGACGCACATCTCTTCCTACACTCACATGTTTAGCATTCGGATTTAATGTTTTTAAAAGAGTGCCAAAGGATTTTCCAATATGGAATGCGGTGTTTTTATCGATCTCTTTTCCCACAACGCCTCTTATATCATACTCTCTAAATATCTTTTCGATCATTAATTCCTTCCAGATTACATTTTTTATTTATTAAGAGGCAATTAAATAAGATGAATCATCTTTCCTTTAAAGTCGATATAACCATATTTAATTAAGAGTTTATCTCCTAAATTTTTATTCTTTTTTATTATTTTAATGCTATTCTATCGATATTACAATGCAAAATGTTGTCTATTTAACTCAAAATGTACTTATTCGGGTTAAAAGATTTTACTCAAAGCTAATGAACCTTTTTGGATCGATTTTCCGAGCAACCTTTGAAGGTAAAAATCCTGCAAACAAGGTTGTGAGGAATAAAATTAAAGTAACTAATAAAAGATACAAAAAAGGTATTTTAAAATTAATTTCCCACCCAAAAGAGATCTTATTGACTACCTGAATAAATAATGTGCTTATAATAGAGCCAAGAATAAAACCTAAAACAATCCCTGCAACCCCTACTATTCCTGCAGAAAGTATTAGATTATTTTGTATTTGTTTCCAGTCCCCTCCGAGATACCTGAATATGCTTATTTCCCTTTTTCTTTCCAAAACAAGTGCCAATAATATATTTATAATCCCTATTAATGAAACGATAATGGATATGAGTTCTATTGCATATGTGATTGCAAAACTTTTATTGAATATATCCATAATCTTCTTTCGAAGTTCCTCATTATTCATTATTTCGAGAGAGAAATAGGGCAACAATCTTTCTTTAAGTTTTTCAATGAATTTATCTACATTCACTCCTTCTTTGACATACACGCTGAATTGAGTAGAATCATCAATCCCCCAGAACTTTTTTAACCATTTTCGATCAATATATATGTAACCTGTAGTAGTAGAATAGCTTGAAGATACATCATTTATTCGGAATGCTACTTCGCCACTTGGGGTCTGAAGTTTGATTAAATCTCCCTTCCTAAGTCCATATTTTATGCTCAAATAGTCTGAAATCCCAGCGACTAATTCATTCCCCTCCATCTCCTTCAGTATTTCATCATATTCCTTTTCAAAATATCTTTTTCTTGAATATTTTCTCTTGACCTTTATATCTGCAAAACCTCCTATGATTTTTTTCCCGCGAAAATCAAGATAGAGTGCCCTAAATTTGTCAACTCCTGCAACCTCTGGAAAACTCTTTACTATTTCTATAATCTCCTCTGAAATGGGATAAAAACAATAGTTTGATTTACAAGAAGCAGGTTTTATGTAAATATCAGCAACAATGTATTGGTTTATCCATCTTTCGAGAGATGTCCTTAATGAAAAGATTAAGGTTAAGAGTGCAATAATTAATGCACTACTGATGGCAACGCTCATCAGGGCTACAGAAAACCTGTAATTATTTCCTCGCATATCTCCAATAGTTAACTTTCCTGTTATTCTAAATATTTTCTCGAGAGGTTTTTGGATAGCTTTTAGAAGAAAATATAAATAAGAAGGAGAAAAAGAGGTAAAACCTATTATAATAAAAAGTATTCCAATATATGTAAAGATGGGAAATTCAAATGGAGTGTAAATATAATCAAGGAGGGACAATATTAGTCCTGTGAGGGTGAAACAAAATCCTGTGAGTAGAAATGCTTTATGGTAAACTTTATACTTACCTTCAAATGAGCCTTCTCTCGATGTCTCATTTGGTCTTATTTTTGAGGTTTCATAAGATGGAATTATAGAAGCGATAATCGAAACTGCAATCCCCAATAAGAAGGCTAAGAAAGCATCATTTTTAGTTATCAAATAATCCGATATAGAAATTGTGCTGTACATTGTTGATATAGTTTTTTCTACTGCAATTACGGAAAAATAGGCTGAGAGCTGCCCTAAGCAAATACCGAATAATGAACCGACAACCCCTAATATCACACCTTGAAAAATAAAAAGCATAACTATTGTTTTTTTATCTGCTCCAAGTCCTCTTAGAATGCCAATCTCTGTCCTCCTTTTGACGACAGATATGAAGACAGTGTTGTAAAGAAGGAATATCCCAACAAGGATTGCAATAAGGCTGATAAATTGAAGATTATACCGAAAAGATGAGATAATGGTTTTATGATTTTTGAAAATGTGCTCCTTTTTTTCGATTTTAAGATTAAATGGAAGTATGCTTTTTATATTATTTGCGGTCTTTTCATTTGTTTTTATGTCAATCCTTGTTAAATAACCTGTTTTATTGAAATACTCTTGAAAGTTACCGATATCCATTATTACCATATTTGTAAGTAGAGATTTAGAATCAATGATACCTACTATCTTCAACGGATATTCTTTATCGTAAACGAGTGATCTTAAGACATCATCCTTTTTTAAAGAATATTTTTCAGCAAATTCCTTTGTAATAATCACTCCGTTACCCTCAACATAAAAACTTTCTAAATCAATCTGGGTAGTAACCTGGGGGTCAAGATATCGGAAGGCTTTTACAGAATAAATTCCATTTATATCAATAGTGTCTTTGGAATCAGGGAGATATCCAAATGTTTTTAGCACAGGGAGGCTTTCTTCTTCAAGGTTTCGTATTTCTGCATAAATCTGCTCATTGAAATCTATACCTGAAATATCAAATACTTCATAATTGGCATATGGACTTGTGCCCTTAATACTTTTTTCGAAAGAGGAGATAGCACGATCTGAAGCTACTTTGACTCCAACGAAAAGTCCTATGCCAAGTGATATGCCTATGATAGAAAGGAAGGTAAGAAATTTTTCCTGCTTAATGTTTTTTACTACAAGGAGTTTTGTTAGTTTTAAAAGGTTTTTTATCAATCTATAATTTTTCCATCCCTTATTTTTATTATCCTTTTTGCATATTCAGCTATGTAGTATTCGTGAGTCACTAAAATAATGGTTTTAGCTGTTTCTTCTGATAATTGTGTAATTAAATTCATTATCATTTTCCCTGTCTCACTATCTAAGCTCCCTGTGGGTTCATCAGCCAAAATGATCTCAGGATTATGTATCAATGCTCTGGCGATGGCCACTCTTTGCTGTTCTCCACCTGAAAGCCTATATGGATATTCATTCTCCTTTCCCTGTAAGCCTACACGTTTAATAAATTCAAAAACTTTCTGATCATCGTAGATTCCATTTAAAAGCAAAGGCATTGATATATTTTCAAAGATCGTAATATTGGGTAATAGATTAAAAAACTGAAAAATAAAGCCTACCTTTTTTCGTCTATAAAGTGTAAGTTCTTCATCGACAAATGCTGATATCTCTAAGCCATTTACAAATATTCTCCCTTTTTCAGGTCTGTCCATCCCGCCGATAAGATTAAGTAAGGTGGATTTCCCCGAGCCTGAACTCCCCATAATTGCAACAAACTCACCTTTTTCTACTAAAAGGTTTATTCCTTTAAGAACCCTATTATTTCCATAGTATTTTTCTACATTTTCGAGTCTTATCATCTTTAATTTTATACTTTAGTAACCTGTCATCTCTACGTATGCTCTTCCTTTTGAACTTCCACTGACCTTACATGTACCTTCCCAGTAATAATTTCCCGTTGTTCCATAAGCCACTATTTCCTGATCTTGAACAAATGGTGTAATTATTAAAATCAGATCTTCAGATGGAATGCTTATTTTCCATTTAGAAGGATATCTTGCTTTTGTCTTTTTTGATCTATAGTACGATAACACTTCTACCATAAAGTCATTTTTAAAGAGCTGTCTATATGTTCCATTAGGATATATTATTGTGCCTGAAGAAAATTTATCTATTGAACCTTTCTTATTTCTGAGAATGTAGAGCATGATTTCTTTTCCATCGTCAAGTTGTATCCCAAACCAGTCCCATCCTTCTTGATTCTTTGAAAGTCTTCTTGTTGAGATTTCTCTATCAAACCAGCTTTTACCTTGTATATTAAATTTCTGGTTATTTATCTTCAATATTCCTTCGCTTTTCATATTTGTGTAAGAAAAGTAAATAGAAGAAATCAGAGGTGATTCCTCTGATTTTCTCGAATATCCCTTTTCACCATGCAGGACTACCGGTTTTTCTGGTATCAATTTAAGATTAATCATTTTTTTATCGTCGGAAGCCTGTATATGCATTAAATTAATAGTCCCTTTTAAAATATTTTCACCTACCCATACATTTAACCCATTATCTTTTGCACCGGCAAAACCGAATATTCCTGTCTCAGCACTGTCACTAAAGTAAAATCTATTTTCCTTAATATCAGTAATCGCGAAATGTGATATAAAAATATTATTTACCCCAAATCGAGATTTATATTTTTTTTTCTGAACACCTACTACAAAAAATGTAAGTTCGTATCCGAATTCTCTGCCATTTGGATCGAATAAATGTCCTGTAAAATACCACCATTGGACCCTATAATTTCTCTTAAAATAAAAATCATCAGGGAACTTTACCCTGTATTCAGGTGTAACATCTATGTATGCTTGAGAAAGGGTGGGGAAGGAGAAGAAAAATAAAAAGCCCAAAATTAATTTCCTTATATTCATATTAAGATTTTACCAATTGTGCATACATGAATGTATAAAATCTCATTCTGAATTTATTTCAGAATTTACGAGAAAGAGACCCTGAACTTATTTCAAGGTCTCAGATAATCTATTATCTAACATAGCTTGAAAAATTTTGCTTATTTAAGCAAACATAATCTATGGAACTCTTTGAAGAAAAAGTTTCTTCCCCTTCTTTGCCTCCTCTTGCCTTCCGAATGTGTCCTCGGACCCTTGAGGAATATGTGGGCCAGGAGCATATACTTGGAGAGGGTAAACTACTGAGGAGGGCAATAGAAGCTGATAGGATTTCTTCGATCATCCTTTATGGTCCACCCGGAACGGGCAAAACAGCACTTGCACGTGTAATTGCAAAAAAAACGAGATCTTATTTTGAATGGCTCAATGCTGCAACTATTGGCCTTGATGAAATTAGGAAGGTTATAAGAGATGCTAAAGCAAGAAAGAAAAAGGGAATTAACACGATTGTCTTTCTTGATGAAATACATAGATTCAACAAATTACAACAAGATGCTCTCCTTCCCGATGTTGAGGAAGGCAATATCATACTTATTGCTGCGACGGTTGAGAATCCATTTTTTTATGTGAATTCAGCCTTACTTTCAAGAAGTCAGGTATTTGAACTAAAGTCTCTTTCTGAAGAAGATATTATGAAAATATTGAACCGTGCATTGCTTGATAAAGAACGCGGACTTGGCAATCTAAATATTGTAATTGATGAAATTTCGCTTAGACATATTGCTAAAATGTCTGATGGAGATGCGAGAAAAGCCCTTTCGGCTTTAGAATTAGCTGTGCTTACAACAACTCCTGATGAAAGTGGAAAGATTAACATTACTTTACAGACGGCGGAGGAATCAATTCAAAAGAAAGTTGTGGTTTATGACAAGAAAGGTGATCAGCATTATGATACAATCTCAGCATTTATAAAAAGCATGCGAGGTTCAGATCCTGATGCTGCTATATATTATTTGGCTAAAATGATTTATGCAGGTGAAGATCCAAGATTTATTGCAAGACGTATTGTAATATGCGCTTCGGAAGATGTAGGGGATGCTGATCCAATGGCATTAATAATTGCAGTATCAGCGTTGAGGGCAGTGGAGTTCATAGGTATGCCAGAGGCTCGAATACCCCTTGCGCAAGCAACTATATACATTGCAAAGGCGCCTAAAAGTAATGCCTGTTATAGAGCCATCGAAGATGCTTTGAAAGACGTTTCTACTGAAGAAACGATGGAGGTTCCGAATCATCTTAAAGATAGCCATTATCCTGGAGCTAAAAAATTGGGACATGGAATAGGATATAAATATCCCCATGATTTTGGTGGCTATGTTGAACAAGAATATCTTAAAAAGAAAAGGAAATATTATACTCCTTGATCTACGTTTATGATATCAGAAGCTATCTTTAAACCTCTTGAATTTGATAAACTGTTAAATCTTATTACACAATATGCTAATAGTGATGCATCTAAAAAGTTTATATTAGATATCCGTCCTTTAAATAATAAAGAAGAGATTGAAAATAGACTGAATCAAATTTCAGAAATAAGAAAGATTTCCCATGAGGGGGATCCTTTAAAACTATCGAATTTCTTAGATATATCTCAACATATTGTTAAGATTAAACCCGAGGGTGCAGTACTCGATGCAAAGGAAATCTCTGATTTCATCCCTATCTTGGGCATTTCTATCAATATATCTGAACAAATTAGAGATAGATTTGATCTCGTACATTTAAAAAGGCTTACTAATAATCTTACGGGATTCCCCGAGATATTAGATATACTGAAAAAATCTATTGATAATGAAGGTTTTATTCTCGACACTGCATCGTCTTTGCTTTACGATTTAAGAGACAGAATCAGAAAGCTCGAAAAAAGAATATATAAAAGACTCGAAGAAATAATAAAAGACAAAAAGATTTCCGTGTTTTTACAAGATGATTTTATCACAAAAAGATCTGGAAGGTGGGTCATTCCTGTTAGAATGGATTCAAAAGGAATGGTTCCTGGTATTGTCCATGATGTTTCTAAATCTGGAGAGACAGCCTTTATTGAGCCACTTGAAATAATAAATATCGCCAATGAACTCGAAAATCTTATTGCTGATCAAAAGACTGAAGAAATTCGTATCTTGAGAAATCTGTGTTCAACTCTAAGAAATGTAATCGATAAAATTGAAGAAGACTTTAAGATAATAATTTACCTCGATGCACTTAACTGTATTTCTAAATTTGCTGATGAGCTTCAAATGGAATTTCCTCAAATAAATTTTTCAAACATCATAAAGCTGGAAAAGGCAAGGCATCCTTTACTCGAATTATATCTTAAAAAAATGGAAGACGGGAAAAACATAATACCTCTTGATATCCATTTGGGAGATGAAAAGACAATAATGGTAATAACAGGTGCTAATGCTGGAGGAAAAACTGTAGCAATAAAGACTATTGGTCTGCTCATTTTAATGGCTTTATCTGGTATGCCAATACCTGCTGATTCATCGCCAAGTATACCATTCGTCCAAAATTTATTGATTGACATAGGAGATGAACAATCAATAGAAAAAAACCTATCTACTTTTTCTGCGCACATTTCTAACATATCTGAGATACTAAAGAATACAAGTCTAAGATCTGTAGTCCTTATAGATGAACTTGGGACAGGCACTGATCCAGAGGAAGGGGCTGCAATAGCATGTGCGATTTTGAAAGAATTAAGAAGGAGGAATGCACTTGTTTTTGCGACAACACATCTATCAGAAATTAAGAGATTTGTTTACAATTCTGACGGCATGATTAATGCTTCAATGGAGTTCGACTTAGAAACACTTATGCCTCTATATAGATTGAAGATTGGCGAACCAGGACAATCCCACGCAATAGAAATAGCCAGAAAATACGGTCTTCCAGATCATATTATTGATGAAGCTAAGGTTCTCAAGGGAAAAATAAAGATAGAATTTGATAACCTTATTGCTGATCTCAATAAAAAGAGACTTCAATATGAGAAACTATTAAACGAAGTCGATCAACAGAGAATTGAATTTGAAAAGAATAATAACCTTCTTAAGCAGAAAATAATCGAATTAGAAAAAAAACAGAAAGAGATATTATCGAATGCCTATAAACGAGCTTCTGATATTGTTTATGATACCCAAAGACAGATGAATGCCTTGCTCGATGAGGTCAAGAAAAAAAGAAAGGCAGAGAAGTCTACTATAGAAAAATTTGAAGAAATCAAAGAAGAAATTATAAAGAATAGAATGCAATATGAGGTGGAGGATATTATAAAACTTTCCATAGACGAAATAAAAACAGGTGATACTGTTTTTGTGGAGTTGCTTCACTGTAATGCTACAGTTTTGGATATTAATAAAAAGAATAATCGATTAAAATTGCTGGCTAAAAATATGGAAATAGAAGTTCCTTTAACGGAAGTTAGTCTTAAAAAAGATGGGGATTCCCTTGTAAGGCAAGAAACTATAAAGGTTTTTGAAAATATGGAGCAGAGGAATTTTTCTTCGAAATTGAGCGTAGTGGGTTTGAGAATTGACGAAGCGTTATCAATGGTTGACAAATTCATTAATCATGCAGTTTTGGCAGGGATATCGGAGATAACAATCATTCATGGAATTGGGAAAGGACTGCTAATGAAATCAATAAGGGATTATCTTTCAGTGCATCCCTTGATTAATTCATTTAGGAGTGGGAAATCTGAAGAAGGCGGTTCAGGAATAACTATAGCCAAAATAGCCCTCTAAGAATTCTAAGATATAAGCTACAAACTATCTTTTAATAAAAAAGAAAGAAAAAGGTTTCTTATTTTTTAAAAAATAAGAATTATTTGCCATTATTCTATTTTTTTTAGGAATAAAAAATCACTATTTTAATTAAAAAAGTTTGACTATTTCTATTTTTTATTGTTAAACAAAAATTAGCACTCTAAAGATTAGAGTGCTAATTATCTAAAACAATATTTCAAAAAATCTCATAAAGTTTTAAATGGGAGGTGGTCATATGACAATTAGAGACTTAGTCTCTTTTTGGAGAAGAACTATACCAATAAGACGTGATGACCTGGAAGAGCCTTTCAGGATGTTCCGACGCGAATTCAACAGACTTATTGATGAATTCTTCCGCGACTTTGAATTAGAGCTTTTTGAAAGGCCGGTGGGTACATTTAGCCCAAGTGTTAATGTTGTAGAAAGTGATAATGAAATAAAAATTTCTGCTGAATTACCAGGCATGGATGAAAAGGATATCGAGGTCTCCATCAATAAAGATGTCTTAACAATTAGAGGGGAAAAGAAAGAAGAGCACGAAGACAAAGGAAGAAACTATTACAGGATGGAACGCTCATATGGTTCATTTAGTCGTAGCATTCCTCTTCCTGTAGATGTTGATAAAGATAAAGCAAAGGCAGAACTAAAGAAAGGCGTTCTTACTATAACTTTACCTAAAACTCAACAGGCTATCAGCGAAACAAAAAAGATACCTATTCAGGTCGAATAATTTAAGAGGCTGCTGAAATTCCGATTTCAGCAGCCTCCTTCTTACTTCTATTTTCTATATAACTTTCTGCTTTTAAAGCAGGAAATCTTCAAAATTTCGAGGAAGATCTATATCTTTCATTCATTAATATTTCCAATTAATAATTTTTATTAAAGAGGGAATAGGATGAAGGAGGCGGATGTAGATCTTAAAACCCGAATTGAAGTGAAAGAGCCGGAAATCTACTTCTGGATCCATAAAGTTTTCAGAAAATATGTTGAAATTGTCATGGATGTTATATTGGTGGGTCTCGTTATTGTGACTTTTGTCTTTATTACCAAAACAATTTACTTTCTTGGAATATCTTTATACAAGGAAACTAATATCGCTTATACAATTTCAGAGATTATGTTTATATTCATTCTTATCGAAGTGGTAAGATTACTCATAATTTATCTTCAATTTCATAAAGTTGCTACGGATACCATGGTAGAGATAGCTATTGTATCTGCTCTGCGAGAATTAATATTGAGGGGAATTCTTGAGGTTCAGCCCATTATTTTAGTAGCTACATCTATATTTCTTATTGTACTTGGATTAATATTAAAATTCAGCGGTATCAAAGAAAGGAAGGAGCTTAAAATGTAAGATTACATTAAAAAATAATATCAGAGCGATAAATTTGCAGGAGGTGGATTAGGGTGAGTCTCATAATTAAAACAATTCTAATTTCGCTCATGATCTTGATATTAAGTCTTATATTCGCTGAGATCATAACAGAGAAAAAATAGGTGAGGAGGTTATATATTTATGAGGATAGCTCAAGTTTCACCTTTATATGAAAGTGTACCTCCACTTTTATATGGAGGAACAGAGAGAATAGTTTCATATCTTACTGAAGAGTTAGTAAAAGCGGGACATGAAGTAGTTCTTTTTGCTTCAGGGGATTCAAAAACATGTGCTGAACTTGTCCCGATTTGTGAACGTTCATTAAGACTGGATTCACGTTGTATCGATCCTCTTGCTTTTCACTTCCTTCAGATAGAGGAAGTAATTAAGCGTCAGGATGAATTTGACATCATTCATTCTCATATCGATTATTTGGGCTTTATCTTGGGTAGAAGAACAAACGTTCCAGTTATAAGTACGCTTCATGGAAGACTTGATCTATGGGAACACAGGTTTGTTTTCAGTGAATACAGCGAGATGCCTCTCATTTCAATATCTAACGCACAAAGGACTCCTATCCGATGGGCAAATTGGATTGCAACAGTGTATCATGGGATACCAGCTAATTTGTATACCTTTAACGAAAAAGGTGGAGATTATTTGGTTTATGTCGGAAGGATTTCACCTGAGAAAAAAGTTGATTCAGCGATAGAAATAGCTATAAAAGCAGACTTGCCACTTAAAATCGCTGCAAAGGTTGATAAGGTGGATGAGGTATATTTCAAAGAAAAGATTCGTCCACTTTTAAAAAATACCCTTATAGAATTTTTAGGAGAAATTGGAGATGAAGATAAAAATAAACTTATAGGGTCTGCTCTTGCATTTTTACATCCTGTTGATTGGCCCGAACCTTTCGGTCTTGCTATGATAGAGGCGATGGCATGTGGGACTCCTGTAATAGCAAGAAGAAGGGGATCTATCCCTGAAGTAGTAGATCATGGAATTACAGGCTTTATATTTGAAAGGGATGAAGAGGCTGTTTTTTATATTAAAAACTATCTACCAAATTTTTCGCGACAATTATGCAGAAAACAATTTGAGAAACGTTTTCTTTCGGAGAGGATGGCAAAGGATTACATTAAGGTTTATAATTTACTGTTGACCAAAAAAGATCAAAAAGCTGAATGCCTGAAATTAGCAGGATAAAAGATGAATACTATATTGCGGCTACGTCTTCTATCGTAGATCCTTGTAGGCTTATTCTGAAAGACGGAGATTTATTCGGGGTTTTCGACCGATTTGGTGATATTCTCCCTGTGGGGAAAAATGAGCAAGGTTTATATTACAAGGATACAAGATTCATTTCATATTATGAGTTAAAGATTAATAATATAAGACCACTTTTTCTGAGCTCAAATATTGACGAAGATAATATTTTATTGACCGTCGACCTTACCAACCCTGACATATATTCAAGGTATAAACTTTTGATGAAAAGGGACTCCGTTCATATTATGCGATCAAGGCTTCTTCTTGAACAGACCTGTTTTGAGTACATTAGGATAAAAAATTTTTGTAAAGATCCAATCGAATTTAATTTAGAAATTACAATTGATGCAGATTTTCATGACATCTTTGAGGTTAGAGGGCTTAAAAGAAAGAAAAGGGGAGTGCTTCTTCCATCCCACTACAGAGATGGGGAGTTCAGACTTTCCTATAAAGGTCTTGATGATATTAAAAGGATAACCTCTATAAAATTTAAAAAGGTTCCAGATGTTATAAAAAATAATACTTTTTCTTTTAAGATAAAGCTGAGACCATCCGCTACAGAACAATTATATATTTTAATTAATTGCTTTGAACAAGAAGAAAAGCATTTTTTTATAAATTATAATTATAATGAAGCAATAAAAAAGTCCTATCAAAAACTTAACAAGAAGAACATAAACTGCGCTGAAATATACACATCAAATGAACAGTTCAATGAGTCAATAAAAAGATCATTATCTGACATAAATATGATGTTAACAAAAACAAAATTCGGATATTATCCCTACGGCGGTATCCCGTGGTATTGTAATCCATTCGGAAGAGATGGGATTATAACTGCGCTTGAATCTTTATGGATAAGACCTGAAATAGCAAAAGGAGTTTTAAAGTATCTTTCTGCCCTCCAGTCGAAGGATTTTGATCCTAAAAAAGTAGCAGAGCCAGGTAAGATAATTCATGAGGTAAGAACAGGGGAGATGGCACGATTAAATGAAATACCTTTTGGATTATATTATGGTAGCGTAGATTCTACACCACTTTTTCTTATGCTGGCTGGGGCTTATTGGAGTAGAACAGGAGATACTGATTTAATTAAAGAACTTTGGAGGAATATCGAAGCCGCAATCTCATGGATTGACAATTATGGAGATATTGATAGAGATGGATTCCTTGAATATGTTCCTGATAAGAAAGGACTTCGTAATCAGGGATGGAAAGATTCGCAGGATTCTGTCTTCCATGAAGATGGGACACTCGCTGAAGGCCCAATTGCACTTTGTGAGGTGCAAGCCTATGTTTATGCAGCTAAGAAAGAGGTTTCTAAGCTCGCACAAGTTATGGGTGATACAAACTTATCCAAAAGGCTTTTAGATGAGGCAGAGATTCTGCGAGAGAGATTTAATAAAATTTTCTGGGACGACAAAATAGATTCTTACATCCTTGCTCTCGATGGTAACAAAAGACCCTGCAGGGTTGTCACATCTAATGCTGGACATGCCCTTTTTGCTGGCATAGCGGACTCTGTTAAGGCAACTAAGCTTGCAAAAACGCTTATTTCTGATAAGGTCTTCTCTGGATGGGGAATAAGGACAGTTTCAGCTGAAGAGAGATGTTATAACCCCATGTCCTATCATAACGGTTCTGTGTGGCCTCATGATAATGCCCTTATAGCTTTCGGGCTGTCATCTTATGGTCTAAAAGAACATTTTCTAAAAGTTTTTTCTGGGATCTTTGACATTTCTTTATTTATGGAATTCCAGAGATTACCAGAATTAATTTGTGGATTTCATAGAAGGAAGGGAGTTCCTCCTACCCTTTATCCCATTGCTTGTTCACCACAGACATGGTCTGCGGGTTCGCTTATTTTTATGCTTCAGGCTTCCCTCGGGGTTAGTTTCGAAGCCAAAGAAGGAAAAGTAATATTTAAACAGCCCGTATTGCCACAATTTTTAAATCAAGTACATATTAAAAATCTAACGGTTACAAAAGACTCGAGTGTTGACCTTCTTATCCAGAGATACGGAGAAGATGTAACTATAGAGGTATTACAAAAGCCGAAGGACATAAGTATACTTATAATTAAATGAATTTACTGAATAATTACTTCTAAGTCAGGAAATTCTGATTTAATTGCTTCTTCTATACATCTATTGTCACATTGTTTACATGGTCTTCCGCAATATATCACTACCTTGTTATCTTTGGCCTCTACTAATTCTGCACAACTTTCATGGGCAGTCAAGATACATTGGAGACCATCAAGGATCTCCCTGATTTTTTTTTCTTTTTTATTTTTCAATGTCTTCTCCGAAGAGATTAATTAAAAATTTTCCATGATTTAGCGTTAATTGACTTATAACATATTTTTAGGGTATTTTTCACTATGGATTTTTTATATAAATATTTATGGGTTTTTATTCTTTTTGTATTCACATTTTTGCTTAATCTTCCCTTTGGATATGTCAGGGCAAAATCAGAGAAATACTCTCTTAAGTGGTTTTTGTATATTCATATTCCAATTCCTTTTGTCTTTCTTGCGAGAACACTTACTCACGTTGATATTAAATTTATACCGATTTTTGCTTTTGCTGCTATCATTGGACAGATACTTGGTGGCAAATTGGAGATTTAATTGATAGCGAGCTTTATTGTCAGTCCTGGAAAAATAGAAATCCGAGAAATCAAAACACCTATACCTTCTGATGGAGAAATTCTTATTAAGATTAAAGTAGCTTTAACATGTGGGACCGACTTAAAAGCTTATAAACAAGGACATGCATTGATACCGATGCCAGGTGTCTTTGGGCATGAATTTTCAGGAATAATTGCTGGTGTTGGTAAAGGTGTGAAAAGATTTAAAGAGGGAGATGAGGTAATGTCAGTTCATACCGCTCCGTGCCTTGAATGTCCATTTTGTAGAAAAAAGGCTTTTAATCTCTGCGAAAAAATAATGCATAATAAAGTCCTCGGGGCTTTTGCAGAATATATAGTTATACCTTCTCATATTGTTAAACAAAATGTTTTTCAAAAACCAAAAGATATAAGTTTTGAAGAGGCTGCCTTTCTTGAGCCACTCTCATGTGTAGTGCATGGAATTGAATCTCTTAAGATCAAGAAAGGTGATAATGCACTTATTATTGGAGCAGGCACTATAGGACTTCTTCATCTATTATTATTAAAGGAAAAGGGTATCACTGTGGCTATTTCAGATAGACATAATAATAAACTAAATTTAGCAAAAAAATTAGGTGCGGATTTTGTATATAAATCTTCACTGTCTTCTCATCTTCGTGCGAGGATCGGGATCGGTTTCGATTATGTTTTTGAATGTACAGGCAATCCCAGTGTGTGGGAGGATTCAGTTAATTATGTAAGACGAGGTGGAACAGTGGTATTATTTGGTGGATGTAAGGCGGGTACAAAAGTTACTTATGATGCAAGTAGATTGCATTATGACGAGATAACATTAAAAGGCGTTTTTCACTATACTCCTTCTAATGTTAGAAAAGCATACAAATTCTTGTGTAACAGAAAGCTGAATATTTCGATGTTAATAACAGGAAGATATCCCTTGAAGGAAATTCAAAAGGCTTTTGATAGACTCTTAAAAGGTGAAGGTATAAAATATGCAATCATCCCATAAATATATTCTATTCCTGTACCTATAGGTATTATTTTTTGAAAGTTGCAAAATTATATAGTTTCAGTGATATAAGGATCGAGGATATACCTATCCCTGAAGTCGGTCCAAGGGACGCTCTTTTGAAAACAAAGGCATGTGGTATATGTTCTGGTGAGGTGATGGAATGGTATATCGAGAAAAAAGCTCCGCTTGTTTTAGGACATGAGCCATCAGGAGAGATAGTAGAAGTGGGGAAGGAAGTGATATCTTTTAAAGTGGGTGATAGGGTCTTTGTTCATCATCATGCGCCTTGCTTTACGTGTAGATATTGTAGAAAGGGTGATTATGTCCAGTGTAACACATGGAAAAATACAAAAATAATACCCGGTGGTATTTCTGAATACATACTTATTCCTGAAATAAATCTCGAAAATGATACATTAAATTTACCCGATAATTTGAGTTATGAAGATGGAACACTTATTGAACCTACCGCGTGTGTTGTAAAGTCCTTAAAAAGGGCTCAAATAAGAGAGGGAGAAGTTATTCTTATAATAGGTCTTGGTGTTATGGGGCAATTACATATATTAGTTGCAAGAAAATATGGTGCCGGTATGATTATAGGTGCTGATATGGTTCCGTTCAGACTTAAAAAAGCAAAATATTTCGGGGCTGATGAAATCATAGATGTTTCAAAAGAAAATCTCTTTAATTCATTAATGGATTTAACTAACGGAGAGTTGGCTGATGTGGTTATAGTAGGGCCCAATAATGTTAATGCTATGGAGGATGGTATTTCAGCTGCTGGACCAGGAGGAAGGGTTATATTCTTTACCCCAGCAAAGCCTTTTGAGCAGCTAATAATTTATCCAAATGATTTATATTTTAAAGATATAAGTATTATAACGAGTTATTCCTGTGGACCGACAGATACAGCTGATGCACTTGAATTAATAGAAGAAGGCATTGTGAGTGCTGAGAAATTAGTTACTCATAGATTTCCTATAGAAAGAACAGAAGAGGCATTTAAACTTACAGCAGAGGCAAAAGATTCGTTAAAGACTATAATTGTATTTGAATGATCTGAATTATGAAAAAATCGAATATATCTTATTGTGATTGGCAAGAGAGTAAAAAAAGTGAAAAGGAAATTAAAAAAATAAATAAAAGCAAGCTATATAGATACGAAGGTAATTTTCGATGGAGGAATATAAAAAAAGAGCAATACAAACCTTATGGTAAAACTTGGAAGGATATAATAAGGCAGACATTAATTGGTAATCACGGAGAAACAACAAAATTTCATGTAAGGTATTTTGAAATTGCTCCGGGTGGGTTTAGTAGTTTCGAAAAGCATAGACACGAGCATGTTGTAATAGGTATTAGGGGTAAAGGTATTTGTGTTGTTGAAAAAAGAGAATTCGAAATAGGATTCTTAGATGTGCTTTATATTAAGCCAAACGAGCCGCACCAGTTAAAAAATCCTTTCAACAAGACTTTTGGTTTCTTTTGCATTGTAAATGCAAAAAGGGATAGACCAAAGGAAATTAGCCCTTAAATCAAATTTAGCTAACAGTGAATCAGTTGCCATCAGGAAATAAATTTGATAGAATTTGCATAATTTTAAAGATTGGTATTCCTAATGAAAATAGAAACGGCTTATTTCAGCTTCAATTTAAAAGTATTGGAAAGTCTTATCCTTCCATCTTATAAAGGTTCTACACTGAGGGGAGGTTTTGGTTATGCCTTCAAAAAAGTAGTATGTGTTATAAAAGACAAAGAATGCCATAATTGTATTCTCAAAGAGAAATGTATCTATTCTTATGTATTTGAAACTCCACCTCCCGGGGACACTGAAAATGAGAAAATATAAAACTGCTCCACACCCATTCATCGTCGAGCCCCCTTTAGAGAAAAGACATGGGTACACACCAGAAACAGAACTCACATTTGGAGTGATCCTCATAGGGAAAGCTATAGATTACCTGCCTTATTTTATCTATACCTTCGATGAGCTCGGAAGGATAGGTATAGGAAAAGGAAAAGCAAAATATGAATTGAAGAGTGTAATCTGTGACGGAAAGACAATCTATGATTCAGAAACTAAGACCCTGAAACCATCTTCTTTTACTTTATTGAACCTCGAATCTCCTTTTTTTGAATTTTGAATCTGAAATCTTGAATTCTGATCAAAAACTCATAAAACTTAACTTTCTCACACCTACTAGAATCCTTTACAATGGGCATCTTACCATCAATCTCGAATTTCATATCTTTATCAGAAACCTTTTGAGGAGACTTTTTCTTCTTTCTTGTTTCCACTGCGGCGGTGAGCCTTCGGGATGGAATTTCAAGGAGATAATAGAGATGGCTAAAGGTGTAGCCATAAAAGAAAGCACCTTGAAGTGGTATGACTGGGAAAGATACTCAACGAGGCAGGATACAAGGATGAAGATGGGAGGTTTTGTAGGAGAAATAACCTTTGAGGGTAATATTGAACCTTTTATGCCTTTATTAAAGGCAGGGGAGATTCTGCATGTGGGGAAAGGCACAAGTTTTGGGCTAGGGAAATATGAGATAGTAGAAATATTGTAGAAATATTGTTTTTCTTGAGCGTAACATTAAGTAGTTTTATAATTGCTACATGGAAAACGATAAATTTAGAGAGGTCCTGATATTTGTAGCAGGTACAACGCCTCAGATAATAACTGAAACCATCTACGGTTTAATACATCAAAAACCACCTGTTTATCCTGATGAAATCCATATCATTACTACAACACATGGTAAGAATCTTATTGAAGAAAATCTAATTAAAGTAGGAAGATTCAAACAGTTCTGTAAGGAATTTAATCTTAAAGATGACATCCTTAATAAAGATTCTATTGTAGTCGTAAAAGATGGCAAAGGTGATGAACTTGATGATATAAAGACAGATGCTGATAATGAGACATTAGGAAATTTTATAACAAATTTTATTAGAGAAAGAGCGAGGGGAGTGCCAGAAGTTATAAAGATAGACAATCTAAAGGCAGCGATACTTGAGGCCAACTTTTACGGACCTATATATCAGAGGATGTACAAAGAATTCTCAGATTATTATGGCTTTAAGCCAATACCTTGCAGGATATATCATCCAAATGACAAAGGCAAGGTAGAATCAGGGATAAAGTATGTAAAGAGTAATTTTTTCCTTGGCAGGAGATTTAAAAGCAGAGCAGTTATTTTTTCTGATACTAAAAAGAGATGAAAAACCATTGGCATCAACCTGTAAAGGGGATATTATCATTAACGAAAAGATATCCAAAAGAGATAGTGGAGCTTGCATGTAAAAGGGCGCTTGCATATGGAGCATGTCAATATCAGACAGTAAAGAAGATATGTGAAAGCCGAGCATATTTACTTCCTGTTGATTTTGAGATAATTAAGGAGGCAATACAATGACCCTTCTTAAGAGCAGATTGAAGGAATTCAAACTCTCAGGAATATATAATTCAGTTGAAGAGAGGATAACATATGCAAACGAAAAGAAACTTTCTTATATGGAGTTTTTGGAGCTTCTCTTAGAAGACGAAGCAAACAACAGAAGGGGTAATAGTTATAAGAAGAGATATAGTAATGCAAAGATTCCCTATTACAAGATACTTGAGGAATTTGACTTTAGTTTTCAGCCATCTATAGATAAAAAGATTATAAATGATTGTGCAACGTGTCAGTTTATCAAAGATAAGAAGAATATAGTATTCATAGGAAATCCTGGCACTGGTAAGACACATCTTTCAATAGGTATTGCAATAAAAGCAGTTGCAAAGGGTTATAAGGTGTTATTCACATCTGTAAGTGAGATGTTACAGAGTCTTAATTTTTCAAAGGCAGACAACAGTT
>CAYOJI010000012.1:11718-31476 GCA_964404225.1 uncultured Nitrospiraceae bacterium | reverse complement strand
GTTTGTTAGATATGCTGCGTGACCTATCACGGAAAAGGTGATGCTAACTATTTTTGGTAAGTAGCAAAACGTTAGGGGGTATGTCCCTTGAGCGGACATTGTGAAATTTTTGGTGTTACCCATCTTGGCGAAGGGTAGCGTCCCCGAAGGGCCGAATCTTTACTGTCTGAGGCCTTTTGAGGCCGAGTTTAAAGATTCGAGCGAACCGAGACATTAGAATGGGTCAAAAATTTCACCCAGGGAGCGAAAGGGACATGCCCCTAATTTGGCTTTTTCATACCCCCTTAAAGATTTGCTACTTCCACAAAAATAGTGGCAGGATAATATTTTCTCCTGCCACCTGAAAGGGGGAGGTCTTCAAAAGGTTTAAGACGGTTATAAAATTTAAAAATTGTAGTAATATAGCAATTGCTTAAAAAATAGTCAAGTATTGTTATAAGAATTATAGGTATTCTTAACAAATCAAATAGTCTCGAAATTATTATATTTAACCTTTACATGTATCTTTATAAATGTTAAATTTTTAAAATGAAATACGGAGAAAAGGCAATAAAGCAAGCAAAGATAGAGCTATGGGATAATCCAGCCCCAGAGCGTGACTATGAAATTAACATAAGCTTTGCAGAATTCACATGCCTTTGTCCTCGTTCAGGATATCCTGATTTTGCAACAATTAAGATAAAATACGTTCCTGATAAAAAGATCGTTGAGTTGAAATCCCTTAAACTCTATCTAAATTCTTTTAGAAACAATTACTTATCTCACGAAGAAGTAACAAACATGATTTATTCAGCGCTTAAAAAAAAGCTCAAGCCAAGATTTTTAGAAGTTATTGGCGATTTTAATCCGCGTGGAAATGTCAAAACAATTATAAGGGTTTGTTCAGATCAGCTTAAGGAAATATATTAAATTTAAGGAAATATATTAAATTTTAAGAAAGATTTAATAGAATTTTATGCTGCTTTTGCTTTTTCTATAAATAACTTCATTTTTTTATAATCTTTCTTGCCCTTTTCTGACTCAACACCACTGCTTACATCGATACCATAAGGCCTAACCCATCTTATAGCTTCGATAATATTATCAGGTGTAAGTCCACCTGCAAGGATTATTCTACCGAATTGTTTTGCCTCTATAGCAATGTCCCAATTAAATCTTCTCCCTGACCCACCAAATATATCAGGAGTATATGTGTCGAGAAGGAAAGCCGAGACTTTATCTTTAAAGTGTATCAGGGGTTCGAGACTTTCGAGAGATTTCACCCTTATAGCCTTTATAATGCGCTTTGAAATATTACACATCTCGGGTGTTTCATCACCGTGCAACTGAACAACATCTATACCTGTATAATCTACTATTTTTATAATCTCCTCAGGTCTTTCATTTACAAAGACACCAATAGTTGTTATAAATGGTGGGAGACTCTTAATTATCGAGGCGGCATTTTGATAAGATATGTAACGCGGGCTTTTTTCGAAGAATACAAAGCCGAGTGCATCAGCTCCAAAATCGATCGCTGCCAATGCATCATCAAGATTGGTAATTCCACATATTTTGACCTTAACTTGCATTATTGTTATAAAATTAATTCTTTAATCTTTTCTGCAATATCTTCTGCCTCCACAAATATAGTCCCAACGAGGATAGCATGAATTCCTACCTCCTCAAGTCTTTTAACGTCATCTCTTGTTTTTATGCCGCTTTCACTAACGACAATCTTATTAGAAGGAATCTCTTTTTTGAGCTTTAATGTTGTATTAATGTCAACTTCCAATGTTTTTAAATCTCTATTGTTAATGCCAATTATGTCGCTGTTTATAAACAGTGCTGTTTCGAGTTCTTTGAAATTACTGACTTCGAAAATTACAGATAGTCCAAGCTCTTTTGAGAGATGAAGGTATTCAGCAGCTTGATTTTTCTCGAGTATTGCTGCAATTAAAAGTATGGCATCCGCTTCATTTGCCCTTGACTCATAAATCTGATATTCATCAAATATAAAATCTTTTCTCAGAATCGGCTTTGTTAAAATTTTTCTGACATCGGTAAGAAAAGATAAATTGCCCATAAAAAAATCTTCTTCTGTAATGACAGACACAGCGTGAACGGCTTCTTGTTCGTAGATTCTGGCGATAGATAGATGGTTAAAATTTTTTCTTATTATACCCTTTAATGGGGAAGCTTTTTTTATCTCAGCTATTAATTTAATCTTCTCTTGGGTGTCTCTTTTGATTGCTTTTTCAAAATCCTTTGGCTTATCAATGTCTCCGATCTTTGATTTCAAATCTTTTATTGAAATAGTTGTTTTTATATTTTGCAATCTTTCTTTTTTCTTTAAAATGATCTCATTTAATATACTCATGAGTAAATTTTAAAAAACCATTTTTATATTTTGCAAATTCTATTATGTTTTTCTGCTATAATCCTCAACATGCGGACAAATAAAGTAATTAAGACAGATGAGAAAGGACATATCGCCAAAGCAGCCAGTTATATATCAATAGCTACTTTATTCAGCCGTATTCTCGGGTATATAAAGGATATGATAATCGCAAAATTTTTTGGTGCTACAGGCATTGCCGATACATTTTTTGTAGCATTCAGAATTCCTAACCTTCTCAGGGAACTGTTTGCTGAGGGATCAATGTCTTCTGCATTTATACCTGTTTTAACTGAGTATCATACAAGATATGGCTCAGGGGAAGCAAAAAGACTTGTAAGAATTACTTTTACATTTATATTAATTTTCGTTGGTGTAATATGTGTTATTGGAATTATTTTTGCACCTGCAATAGTTTCAGCTATTGCACCCGGGTTTATTTCGTCGCCTGAAAAATTTTCGATAACGGTAATACTGACGCGGATAATGTTTCCATTTCTTTTATTTATAAGCCTTGCTGCACTTTCCATGGGGGCATTGAATACAAAAAGGGTTTTCTTCATACCTGCTTTAGCACCCGCAATGCTAAATATTACAATAATTTTTATGGTTTTAATTTTTGCACAAAGACTAACACAGCCTATTCTGGCAGTGGCTATAGGAGTCACTATAGGTGGGTTGGTACAGTTTTTATTTCAGTTACCCTCTTTCTTTAAAAGTGGATATTCACTGAAACCCGATTATTCTTTCAAACATGAAGGTCTAAAGAAGATGTCCATTTTAATTATGCCAGCCACAATGGGGATGGCTGTAGCGCAGATAAATATCTTTGTAAGTACAATCCTCGCATCATATTTGCCAGAAGGGAGTATCACTTATCTTTATTATTCGATGAGATTGATTCAATTCCCTATTGGTATATTTGGTGTAGCAATGGGAATGGCTGTATTACCCACGCTTTCAGAACATGCTGTTAAAGGTGATTATGAAAGATTAAAGGAAGATTTTTCTTTTACCTTAAGGCTATTATTCTTTATTTCTGTGCCAGCTATGACAGGCCTGATAGCATTACGGGAACCCATCGTGAATATACTCTTTCAGAGAGGAATGTTCGATTATGCTGCAACCATAGGTACTGCTCAAGCACTTTTTTTCTATTCACTTGGTATATGGTCAATTGTTGGTGTGAGAGTGATAACAGCAAGTTTTTATTCTATGCAAGATACAAAAACACCGGTCAAGGTTGCAATAATTGCACTATTGGCAAATCTGATATTAAGCATAATATTGATGAGATTTCTTATGCACGGTGGCTTAGCATTTGCGAATTCTCTTGCATCCTATGTAAATTTTTTCTTATTGTTTTTCTTTCTGAAAAAGAAACTTAAAATAATCGATGCTAAAAGGATTCTTTCCTCTTTTATTAAAACAATCGTAGCATCTCTAATTATGGGAATAATCGGCTGGATGCTTCTTCATGGTAAATTGTGGCAGGTTTCAGGTCAGACCATTCATAAAGGATTATATCTGAGTGGAACCATTATCCTGTGTACATTTATATATTTTTTCTGCAGTTATTTACTGAAAAGCGAAGAGGTTTTTTATATATGGAATATGTTACGAGATAAGATTAAAAGATAGCTTGATTTATTTTTTTCTTAAGATTTTTGCAATACCTTTCAATTCGAGTAATAGACCGTTTCGAATGTCCTTATCATCAATCAAGCGGAAAAGACGAAGAAGATTTTTTTCTTCCTTACTTAATCCGTATTCACTAATTTCTTCTGAAATCTTTTGTGGCATTTCCTCTTCTAAGAATTTAGTAATAGGGATATTTAAGACGTTCGAAATCTGTTGCAGTCTATCTATAGTAATATTATTGATCCCTTTTTCATATTTTTGGAGCTGTTGATATGAAATACCTATTTTTTCAGCAAGTGCCATTTGAGACATGTTAGCGGCAAGCCTATATCTTCTAATTTTTTCTCCGATATCTTTCTTTGACATTTTATTAAAATTTTTGTTGAATATATATATATAATTTTGAACTTGTTAAAATTTGATGTCTATCATCTTAAAGTTGTAAAAATAGTTGACTTTTAAAACCTAAAGTTGTATATATAAAATCATGTATAAAGGTTTACAAAAAGAAATCTTAATAGTAGAGGATGAATGGTCTATAAGGCAACTTCTTTCAGAATTCTTGTCCCTTAATGGATATAAAGTAATTTTAGCCAAAAATGCTTACGAGGCACTTGAGATAGTTGAAAATAATTCCTGCAATTTAATGATTATTGATATGCATATACCTTTATTGAATGGTATCGAGTTAGTTAAAAGAATAAGAAAAATAAACATCTCATTGCCTATTATTGGAATGAACATCGAAAACAATAAGGCGGAATTTTTAGAGGCAGGTGCAAATTATTTCCTTTTAAAGCCATTTAGTTTGAATCGTTTGAAATTTATCCTTTACACACTATTTACATCTCCAGAGCCACGAGCAAATTATTAACCCATATTATTCACAAAAATTTTGGCAGATGCGGTATTTAAGCGGGGTTAAATTCTTTCGAGGAAAGAATTTTCCTCAGAGGCTCGATTATATCGAGCCTATAATGAGCGAAAATACCGCATCTGCCAATTACTCATGAATTTATGAATAAAGTGGGTTAGCACCCCAAAGCCGAGCAATATAATAAGAATTTACTGCTAAAGCATAAAGACTTCCCCCTTTTTAGGCACATAAGTTTTAAATCCAAATCTTTCATTAACAATATTACTGAAAATCATTGATACATCTTCTTCCCCGTGTACTATAAAGACTGTCGGCGAATCTTTAAAAAAAGATAGCCATTCGATAAGTTCTGTCTGGTCTGCATGAGCAGAAAAGCCATTAATAGTATAGATAGATGCCTTGACAGCAATCTCTTCTCCGAGAATGCGAACAGTCTTTGCCCCGTCTATTATTTTCCGACCCAATGTTTCTTTCCCCTGGAAACCAACAAATATCACACTACATTCAGATCTCCAGAGATTATGCTTTAGATGATGTCTTATACGGCCACCTTCACACATTCCACTTCCTGCTATAATAATTATGCCTGATTTGATTTTATTTAAAGCCATTGATTCATGGACACTATGGACGAAATGCAGTTTTATGGAGTTATTATAATCCTTTGTTGTAAAAAGCTTTTTTGCTTCTTCATCAAAGCATTCAGGATGAGAAAGATATACCTTTGTAGCTTCTTGTGCAAGTGGACTGTCAAGATAGACATTGATATTATAAAGCCTCTTTTCTCTAACTAAGTTATTCAAGATATAAAGTAAATCCTGTGTCCTGCCTACAGCAAAAGAAGGTATATACACGTTACCACCTTTTCTAAAAGTTGTTTTTATCGCCTCAACGAGTTCTTCTATGCTTTCTTTTAAGGACTTATGGAGCCTATTACCATAAGTTGATTCCATTACTATGAAGTCTGCTTCCGCAGGACTAAAAGGGTCCTTTAAAATAGGATTACCTTTTTTGCCAATATCTCCTGAAAAAACGATCTTTTTTTCTTTAGGGCTATCCTGAAACCAGATTTCGAGTGTGATAGAACCAAGAATATGCCCTGCATCCAAAAATCTGTATTTGATCCCTTTGCCTAGATGAAAAATTTCATCATATTTTTTTATATCAACCAATGGGATCACATTCCTCACATCTTCTATTGTATAAATTGGAATCACAGGAGATTTTCCAGCCCTTAGCGCCTTTCTTGTAAGCCATTCTGCGTCACTTTCTTGAATATATGCTGAATCATAAAGCATTATTTCGAGTAAATCTTTTGTAGCAGATGTCGTGATTATCTTTCCTTTAAAGCCTTCTTTAACAAGTCGGGGAAGCATTCCTACATGGTCAAGATGGGCATGAGTAATAAAAACGTAATCGATTTCTTCGGGATTAAAGTCAAATAGAGCCCTATTAATTTCTTCTGCATTTTCACCTTGGTAAAGTCCGCATTCGACAAGGATTTTAAGATTATTACACTCAATGAAAAAACAGGAACCTGTAACTGTCCTTACACCACCAAGAAATTTGAGTTTCAAGTTAAAATACCTTTATTTTTTTTCAGTTTAGTAATATTACAATCCATCACAAATAGTCTTTGTTCCTTCTTCTAAGACTATATCTGGTATTAACATCCACTGCAATGACCATGTATTAATCTCATCTCTTTTAAGACATACTGCCCCAGCCATTTTGAATGAAATAATATTTTTATCTGGGTCATTACAAAGCAAAAGCGATGCTAATCTGCTAAGATGTGGCAAATGTCCTACAAGCATCATGTCTTCAGGAATATCTTTTAATCTTTCTGCCCAGATATTTGGATTATCAAGCGGTGCAAGACCATCGGTTTCCGATATTCCTTTAACTGGCTTCAGCATCTCAGATAGAACCTCTGCTGTCTGTTTTGCCCTCAATTTATTACTGTGGAATATTTTATGAACGTTTAGGGCTAATTTAGATAGATAAAGGGCAATCTTGTTAATATCCTGAAGACCTTTTTCAGATAGTGGTCTTGAAGGATCAAGCTCTTCTTTTTTGGACTCTGCATGTTGAACAAGATAAAGAAACATTTTAGACCTCCTTTTTATTTATAAAATTTAGTTTTGAGTCTTCTTTCTTATATTTTAAATATTCGATAAAACCAATGAAATTACCGACTACCATTGTGATGAACCATGATAAAGATATAGCAGTCGCAAATTCTGATTCAACTCCTATAAATCCAAGAAATAAAACAAAAGAACCTTCTCTTATACCAAGTCCTGAAATAGATACAGGTATCATTGTGAAAATTATTATTAGTGGAATGAATATAAGACACGCAAGGAAAGGTATATGTTTTCCTAAGCCGATTGAAAGTATATATACAGTAAAAATACCTATAAGCTGAATCAAGACCGATAAAGATAAAGCCTTCTGGATTATTTCTTTCTGATTCCGATAAACATGGAAATATTCATAAAAATCTGAAAAAAGCTTTATCCTCTTACCAAGACGTAGACCGAATACTAATAGGCTGCCTGCTGTGAAAAACACAACAATAAATGGCAGTAATAATTCGAGCCTTGATCCCCGCAGATAATGATAACCGAAAGGATAAGCAATTAAACATATCGCTATTAGTACAACAAAACCTAAATATCTGTCCATAAAAATAGATGCAAAGGTAAGTGCCCCTTTTCCTGTTGCCTGATATAAATAAAAACCTTTAACGACATCTCCTCCTACTAAACCCGGGAGAAGCATATTGAAGAATGCCCCTATCATATAAAGAGAGAATAGTTTTTTAGTCCCAATGGAATTGGGCAGAAGAAGTTTCCATCTCAATGTTGAAACAAATTGTGATACGAGATAAAGCAAAACTGCCAAAATAAAGTAAAGAGGGTTTATATTTTTTAAAATTGATAGAACGGTTTGAAGTCCTGTTTTTGATAAAACAATGTACAGTAATACTAAACTGATCGAAACTTTCAGTATAAAAAAAAGTATATTATTTACTTTCCGGACCAAGGATTTTCTTTATCACATAAATCGGTTTTCTCTGGCTTTCATGGTAGACCCTTACTATCATTTCACCAAGAAGCCCCATCCCTATAAGCTGAATACCAACTATTATCATTAAAACACCAAGCAAAAGCAAAGGCCTGCCACCAATATTACGACCAAAAAAAAGTTTATCCATTGTAAGATAGAGTGAAATTAAAAATCCCAAAAAGCTACATATTACACCAACGGGTCCGAAAAACTGAATGGGCTTTGTTGAAAAGCTTTGTAAAAATTTAACTGTTATAAGATCCAAAACTACCTTTATTGTTCGGGATATCCCATATTTTGATTTACCCCTTATGCGCCTGTGGTGAACGGTCTCAACTTCTGCCACCCTTACACCATACCAGCTTGCTACTGCTGGTATAAACCTGTGCATTTCCCCATAAAGTTTAAGATTTTTTATTACATCCCTCCTGTAAGCTTTAAGTGAGCAACCATAATCATGGAGTTTTACACCTGTTACTTTACTAATTAACCAATTTGCAACTATTGAAGGCAGTCTCCTCGTAAAAAATGGGTCTTTTCTTTTCTTTCTCCAACCACTGACAAGGTCATTATTTTTTATTAAATCGATTAGCTTGGGTATATCAGCAGGATCATTTTGTAAATCACCATCCATCGTTACCACTATATCCCCCCGTGCAAAATCAAAACCTGCAGCAAAGGCTGCAGTTTGACCGAAGTTACGTCTTAAGCTCAAGACCACTACCTTTTCGTCTTTTGTATGAATTTCCTCGAGCATCGAAAGACTTTTATCTGTACTGCCATCATCTACAAATAGTATTTCATAATCCATGTTTAATGTTTCGAGAACTTCTTTTAGTCTTTCATAAAGTATTTTTATATTTTCTTCCTCATTGTAAATCGGTATAATAACAGATATTGTCATAACTAATAATACTCCGGTTTGCCCATCTTTAATCCTTTAAAGTTATAACATAAAAAAATAGAATAATCTCTGATTTTAGTACGCTTTTTAGTATAAGCACTAAAAAGTCTTTTCTCAACCTTGTCAAAGGCAATATGAACTTTTTCGGGTATGATGCTATCTCCTAATCTTACGTAGATAGCATCATAGCCGATTAAGTGATCAAAACGGGGCCAAAGGTCATATTGATTCATTCTACGTCCGAGATTAAGACAATATATTATAGGGTGACTTTTAACATAAAAAGCAAGCTCGCTCGACACTTGATATCTATCAGAAAATATAAACACTTTATTTGAGGAGGACATTTGTTCATATATTTTTGAAACCTCAGCACCTAACTCTCTCCAGCCACGCAATCTTGATGTCGGATCTTTTTCTACAGGAAGATTAAGTAACGATGGATAGTGAGCTATAGAAGTTATTAAAATGGAGATAGCGATTGCAGTTGCAAATATTATCTTCTTGATCCTCGTAGGATTCTTTAGATAAAGCGAGGAGAAGGCAATAACAGAGGTTATGTAACCTGTTAATGCCCAATTTGCTTGTACTTTTGCCTGAAGACTTTTCAAGAAAAAAAATATTATTAAAGGAATTGAAAACCAGAATAGAAAATTCCCCTGTAATTCATTTTTAATTTTTAATTTAAAAGTTGAAAAAATCATAAGCACAAATAAGAGTGGCGTAATTACGCCTATTTGAGAACCGAAAAATTCAAAAAAACTTTTAAAAGATACCTGTATACCTTCTGCTAAATGTGCCTGTCCAGCAGTATGTTTAAATGTGACCCAATCATGATATGAATTCCAAATAATTACAGGACTAAAAACTAAAAGACTGATAATTAGGGATAAATATGGAAATGCTGTAAAGGGTATCTTTCGGTATTTTTTTGATAGCAGTAAAAACAAAAAAGCACAGAGATAAAAAAATGCCATTGTATATTTTGTAAGAAGTCCTATACCTACAGAGATACCAAGTGCCCACCAAAATTCTTTACGTTCTTCATTTATAGCTTTCCAGAATAAATAAAGAGATAGAACCCAAAAAAATATAAAAGGAGAATCTATGGTAAAGATAACACCATAAGCAGAAAAAAGAGGGATAAATTGTATCAGGGTTGCAGAAAATAAGCCGACTTTTGCGTCATACAGATTTTTACCGAGAATATAAAGAATGTAGCTACTCATTGCAGAAAAAATCACGGCCATTATCCTTATCCCCAAGACTGTATCTCCAAAGATAGAGGTTCCGAGAAAAATCATATACGCTATCATTGGACCTTTTGAGTAATAACTCAGATCGAGTCGGCGTGACCATTCCCAATAATGTGCTTCGTCAGGGCTTAAATCGAGTGGCCCATTAGTTATATAGTAAATACGAAAGAGGCTTAAAGAAAGAAGAAAAATGAACAATGCGGTTGTGTAAGGATTTTCTGTGTATCTTTTAGAAGACCATTTATAAAGACCTATAACTATAAGTGATAATCCAGAGCCAACAAGAGCACCTACAACAACATCTAAAGGATAATGTACTCCTACATAAACCCTCGAAAAGCCAACTATTGCAGCAATAGTTATTAAAATATAGCGCACCCTGTTTTTTAACATGATAAAAAAAGGCACAGCAAATGCAAATACATTTGTAGCATGATTGGATGGCATTGAAAAAGATTTTCCACACCCTACAAGAAGTCTGACATCTACTAACTCATTACATGGTCTCATCCTTTCGAAATAATGTTTAAGAACATTTGCCGTCCAATCTGCCAATAGAAACGAATAGACAGCGATTAACAATATTATCAATGCATTTTTTTTATCTTTATAAAAAGTCCATATTATAAAAGGAAGGAAAAAATAATATGCTTTTTTTGTTATTAAAGGCATAAGAAAATCGAAAAGACTATTTTGAAGGTTTTTGTTAATGAAGAAAAAAACGAGGGTATCAAGATCTGAAGGAGTCATTGAGATCTTTACTCTTCATTTGAAATTTTTCGTCTATTTTCAAGCACCCACTTAATTATTTCTTCAATCATGGCTTCTATTGTTGAATGCTTAGGCATAATAGACACTTTAAGTCCTGCATTTTCTATAGCACGGGCAGTTACAGGTCCAATAGCAGCTATATTTACCTCTTTCAATAAACTAATTGCATCTTCGCCCATTATTTCAAGAAAATTATTAAAGGTTGATGCACTAGTAAAAGTTGCAATAGAAATTCTTCCCTCTTTTAAAAATCTTCTTAATCTTTTACCGTGAAGTTCAGGTCTTACAGTCCTATACGTAATAGGCACATCTATATCCCCTCCAAGTTCTTTTATCTTTTCTGGAAAGATTTCGCGTGCTACTTCTGCTCGAGGCAATAAAAATCGAATACCTTTAAAAGGTTTAGCAAAAGCCTTCTCCTCACAATATACTTTTATAAATGTCTCGATCAATCCTTCAGCCCTGTAGTCTTCTGGGATTAAATCTACCTTAAGACCATACTTTCGAAGCTCGTCAGCTGTCTTTATTCCTATTGCGCACAGTTTTATTCCCTTTAGGTCCCTAATATCTCTATCTTTTTCGAAGAACCTTTTAAAAAAATATTTGACACCATTTCTGCTTGTGAATATAAGCCAGTTATAACCTTCAATATTCTCTATCGAACGGTCAAGATCGTCATACCTCGAAGGAGGAACAATTTCTATTGTAGGGAACTCTATAATCTCTGCCCCTAATTCTTCTAATCTTTCAAATCCTTCAGAATGCTCTCTTGTAACCAAAACCCTTTGACCAAACAAGGGTTTTTTTTCATACCAGTTAAGAGATTCTCTTAATTTTACAACTTCTCCCACAACCATTACTGCTGGAGGTTTTATATCCTTAGATTTTATAATCTTAGAAATATTTTCAAGTGTTCCTACAATAGTTACCTGATCCGGCCTTGTTCCCCATCTGATTACCGCCACAGGAGTATCAGGGGCACGTCCATTTTCTATTAATTTTTGAGTAACAAGCTCTATGTTTTTAACAGCCATTAAGAAGACAAGAGTTCCCACTCCTGTTGCAAGTTTCGACCAGTCAAGGGCGCTTTCCTTTTTTGTAACATCCTCATAACCGGGTAAGACCGCAAATGATGACGAATACAGTCTGTGTGTAAGAGGAATACCAGCATATGCAGGTGCTGCAATTGAAGAGCTAACGCCAGGAATTATTTCAAAGTCTATACCTTCTTTAGATAATATCTCTGCTTCTTCCCCACCTCGACCAAAGACGAAAGGGTCACCACCTTTAAGTCTACAAACAATTTTACCTTCCTTTGCTTTACGTACGAGAATCTCATTAATTTCTTCCTGGGTCATACTATGATGACCCCCACGCTTTCCTGCGTATATAAATTCTGCTTTGTGGTTTATATAGTTCAAAACTTGAGCATTGAGATGGAAATCATATATAACTACATCTGCTCTTTTAAGACAGCGTAAGCCTTTTACTGTTAAAAGTCCAATGTCACCAGGACCTGCTCCAACCAAAAAGACTTTACCTTTCACTAATAGTCTCCTGAAAGATATTTAAACCAAAAATATACTTTAATTGCATTTTTTGGACTTTAGAACTACATTTATGTTGAAACGAGATTACAGATAAGATAGATTAAAGTGTTTTAAGATCAAAAGTTTCTTATTTTGGATTCATAGCCTCTCTAAGAGCCTTCCCCACCTTAAAATGAAGAACCCTTTTTGCAGGAACCTCAACTTTTTCTCCTGTTTTTGGGTTCCTTGCTATTCTCGGTTTTCTCTGCTTCGTTTTGAAATTCCCGAATCCTCTTATTTCGATTTTTTCACCTTTTATCAGGGCTTCTTTTATACTGTCAAAGACAGTATCTACAACAAATTCTGTTTGTTTTCTTGTTAGACTTCCAATTCTTTCTGTAACCTTTTCTATTAAAACTGACTTAGTCATAAAACCTCCTTCTAAAATACTCAAAGACCAAATTCCAAAACTTAAATCTTTGAGAAAATGGTATTTGGTTATAGGTTATAGTGTTTATTATGGCACATACAAATATTTTATTTTTACTGTAGGAAAAATATCTTTAAATTCAGAGGGCATAGCTCCCCTCAGTAAATTAATAATAGAAAATTTCTCCTTTTTCTCCACTACAATTGGCTCGCCCTTAATACCTGATAGTTTTGCCGCTACACTTATAGCATCCTCGAGGTTACCGATTTCATCTACAAGCCCCAATTTAATTGCTTGTTCACCAGTAAAAATTCGACCATCTGCGATTTTCTTTACTTCATCAATTTGCATTTTTCTTCCTTCTGCTACTGCCTTAATAAATTGATCGTGAACGTTGTCAAGAACTCCTTGTAATATCTCCCTTTCTTTTTTCCCAATCTTTCTAAAAATAGAGGCTATGTCTTTATGTTCGCCACTTTTTATGACCTCAGTTTTTACTCCAATTTTATTCATAAGCCCCTCTATGTTAGGGATTTCCATGATCACGCCAATAGAACCTGTTAGTGTCCCCGAATTAGCAAAAATTCTTGTAGCAGGAGAAGCAATATAATAACCACCTGATGCTGCGATAGAACCCATCGAAACTACTACCTTCTTTTTTAAAACCGCCTTCTTTACTTCTTCATAAATTTCCTGAGCTGGAACTACTGCACCTCCCGGGCTGTCAATCCGTACCACAATAGCTTTAACAGAGGAGTCCTTTAAGAATTCTTTAAGTTGATCTATTGTATCCTTTGAATCAACTATAGGTCCCTCGATACGAATAAGAGCAACTTTTTCACCCAAGGGCACATTATTTTGTAATAATAGGATAATGAAAGATATAAAAAGAAGTAAAAAGAAAAGACCCAAAAATACCAAAAGTATTTTTTTCATTCAACCGCCTTCTTAAGATTCTTCATACTTAATCCTATCTTTCTCTCCTCACAGTCAATCTTTATGATTCTTACTCTGACCGTATCTCCCACCTTTATGGTGTCTTCGATTTTGTCCGTTGGTTTTTTATTTATCTCCGAAGAATAAACCAGACCTTCAACACCACCTTCAAGCTCCACAAATACACCGAAATCAGCTATCATTAATACTTTACCATCAACTTCGTCTCCAAGTTTGAATTTTTCGGGGATCACCTTTAGCCATGGATCAGGTTCAAGTTGCTTTAACCCCAAAGCCATTTTTTCTGTTTCTGGTTCTATACTCAATACAACAGCTTCAATCCTTTGACCTTTTCTCAAAACCTCTGAAGGATGTTTTATATGTTTTGTCCATGAGAGATCTGATATATGGATAAGAGCATCGACACCCTCAGGAAGTTCAACAAAGACCCCGAAATCAGTAATTGTCTTCACTTTCCCTGAAACCTTCTGTCCAATCTTATATTTTTGTGGGATAATCTCCCATGGGCTGGGTTTACCCTGTTTTATACTTAATGAAAGTCTTTTTTCGGTTTTGTCTACCTTTAATACTACTGCCTCTACTATGTCGCCGATGGATAGATATTTGGAAGGATGTTTCGGTCTTGGTATCCAATCTATCTCAGAGATATGAACAAGTCCTTCAAGTCCTTCTTCGAGTTCGATAAATGCTCCATAATCAGTAATACTGACAACCTTTCCTTTAACTCGCTTACCAGATGAGTATTTCTCATCAACAATTGTCCATGGATCAGGTTTTTTCTGTTTATATCCTAATGTTACCTTTTCGTTTTCTGCATCATATTTAAGAACTATAACTTCAACCTCTTCGCCGATCTTAAAAAATTCGGAAGGATGGTTAACTCTACCCCAAGAGATATCTGATATATGTAAAAGACCATCTATGCCGCCAAGATCAATAAATACACCGTAATCTGTAATATTTTTTACTGTACCTTTAATGAGATTCCCTTCTTTAAGTTTCTCAAGTGTTTCGGCTTTCTTTTTTAGTAGTTCTTTTTCTATAATTGCCCTTCTCGAAACAATTACGTTAGAAAGTTTATTATTTAACTTTAGCACCTTAAAAAACGTCTTTTCACCAATGAGATTATTAATATCCTTAATTGGTTTAATATCTACTTGAGAGCCTGGAAGAAAGGCAGTGATACCAGATATATCTACTGAAAAGCCACCTTTTACTTTCCCTGTAATTTTTCCTTCAACCGCGTTTTCATTACGAAATGCATTTTCGAGATTTTCCCATACTTTTATTTTTGCAGCTCTTTCTTTTGAAAGTCTCACTATACCCTCTGAATCTCTTAAACTCTCAATATATACTTCTATGTGGGTACCTGGACAAAGTCCCTGAGTTTCTTCTTTACTGAATTCTTCAATCGGTATAAATCCCTCTGATTTATATCCAATATCAACAATAACGCCATCCTCTTTTAATGCTATTACTTTACCTTTCAAAATCATTCCTTCTTCGATGCTTTGAAAGGTCTCGGCATAGAGTTTTTCCATATCATAGTTTTTAAGTTCCACCAAAAAGTCACCCTCCTATCTCTCTAATTCTTTTTTCAACCTCTTTAATAAGCCATTTGGGGGTCGAGGCGCCTGCAGTTATTCCAACCTTCTTTGCACCTTTAATCCATCCTTTTTTGATTTCTGATGCTGTCTCTACGTGATAAGTTGGAACAGAAAGCGTCTTACACAGCTTCGTTAATTGAGTTGTATTTGCACTATTTTTCCCACCTACAACTATCATTATATCTACCTTTCGAGCCATCTTTTCAGTTTCTTTCAACCGAAGAGCGGTTGAGTTACATATAGTATTATATACTTTTATTTCTTTCGCATGTTCTAAAGCATCTGATAGTAACTTCTTTAATGCCTCGATAGTCTGAGTAGTCTGAACAATTATACCAATTTTGCTTTTTAATTTAGGAAGTCCTTCTTTCCCGTTAGTAACAATGACATCATTTTCCGCATAGCTCTTTAAACTTTTTACCTCTGGATGGTTTTTTTCTCCAAGGATCACAACTTGGTAACCTTCTTCACTAAGGAGTTTAGCATAATATTGCGCCTTTTTTACAAATGGGCATGTTGCATCTATTATTTCATATCCTTTAGAAATAATTTTTTTTGAGAGGTTCAAAGGAATGCCGTGGGTTCTGATGATCAATGCCTTGATATCTTTCTTTTTGTCTATATTTTCAATAGGAACGATACCCTTATCTTCGAGCATTTTTACTACCTGTGGATTATGTATTAGAGGACCAAGTGTATAAACCCCTTTACATTTTTCCCTTGCCATCTTGAACGCTATATCTATGGCTCTTTTTACACCAAAACAGAAACCCGCTGTCTTTGCCACAATTATTTCCATTGGATTAATATAGACCCCCAAACTCCAGAACAAAAAGATTTTAGCCCCTTTTCACTGGATACTTGCTCTTTGGCTTTAAGATTTTTAATCTCCTCTATTATATCTTTACTAATCCTTTCATGTAATTGTTTATCAGTTCCTTTGTCAAAGTTCATTGGTTTGCCAAATATAACTTTGATCTTTGAAGGCTTTAAAAATTTTGCTCCAACTGGTAAAGCCTTTTCTGTTCCTTTAATGAATGTGGGGATCACAGGTACTCCGCCCATTGCAGAAAGAACGCCGACCCCTCTTTTTGCATCAAGAAAGGTTCCATCAATACTTCTACTTCCTTCAGGAAAAATAACAATTAACTCCCCCTTTTTTAATCTCCTTATAGCCTCTTTGACAGTGGCAGGCTGTGGTTCCCCGCGTCTTACAGGTATCGCAAACATTCTTATAAAAGAACCCAGGATGGGTATTTTAAAAAGACCTTCCCTTGCCATATATACTGGACGCCTTTTTAAACTTACACCAATAACTGGTGGGTCCATATAGCTGACATGATTTGCTGCAATAATAACCCCTCCCTTTAAGGGAACATTTTCAGCACCGATTACTTCGAGCCTATTAAATATTTTTAAAAAAGCAAATAAAATTGCTTTACAGATTAAATAAATAAAATTCAAGGTTTAGTTTGAACAAAATCTAATATTTTTTTTAAAACCTCTTCTATAGAAAGATTTGAAGAATCTACTACTAAAGCATCAGGGGCAATTTTAAGTGGTGCAATATCACGATTAGCGTCTCTTTTATCTCTCTCTAATACGCTTTTTCTTGCCTCATCCATTGTAATATTAATCCCTTTTTCCTTAAATTGAAGATACCGTCTTTTTGCCCTTTCTTCATCTGATGCGTAAAGAAAGATTTTTTTAAAAGCATCTTTGAAAACAACCGTTGTTGTATCTCTACCTTCAACTACTAAGTCATTATTTACTGCTGAATTTCTTTGAAGATCAAATAGGAAATCTCTTATAATCTTTTTAGCTGAAAAGACGGAAGAATAATGGTCTATTTCTGTATTTCTTATTCTATCAGAAACGTCCCTCCCGTTTACAAATACTTTATCTCCATTAAACCTTATATTTATTCTGTCGAGAATCTCTTTAATTTTAAAATCATTTTCATCGGGGTCTATACCTTTTTCTTTTAATACGAGCGCGAGAGCCCGGTATAATGCACCTGTATCTAAATAATCAAACCCCAGCTTATTTGCAAGTAATTTTGCTATAGTTGTTTTTCCTGCTCCTGACGGTCCGTCTATAGCAATAACCTTACCCATATTAGTAATAGCTCTAAGATATTTCCAATTTCTTCTATTTGTATCTATATTACCTATATTCAGAATTTTTTTTTAACTTATTTTGGACAAGTCTGAATGTGGTTAATAGCTTCTTCAAAATCAATCGCTATCTTGTCCCACCGAAATCTTTCAACATATCTCCTTGCCTTTTGACCCATTGACATTCTCATATCTTTATTTTTTAGCAATGATTTTATTTTTTCTGCAAGTAAAGATGCGTTATTAGAAGGAAAACTTAAACCGAATCCTCCTTCTGAAACAAATTTGAGCTCAGGGATGTCACTCACAATCAAAGGCTTACCACATGCTGCTGCTTCAAGGATGCTTATGGGTGCAGATTCATGACGTGAGGGAAGAATAAATAATTTTGCTTTTGATAAAAGGCTTACCTTATCCTCACCTGTAAGAAAGCCCGCATATTTTATCCTCTCTTTTAAAGATGTAGACAACCCAGATAAAAGCTTATCAAACTTATCAAATTCATAACCCGTAAGAATAAGTTTTATTGAAGGGAATTCCAAAGCTATTTTCTTGAAGGCTTCTATTAATAGGTCTAATCCTTTTGTGTATATATCTATTCTGCTCATAAAGAGAATATAATCATCCTCTTTTGAATCAATACTTAAAAGTTCTTTATTAATACCATTCGGAATTACACGAGAAAATCTGATCTTATTTTTATTATTAATTTTGGACATTACCTTCTCTTTTGTAACATCAGAAACAAATATGAACCTATCATGAAGATCCGGATAGAATCTTTCTACAAGATAGATGGGTATCGAATAATATGGAAAAAATTTTTTAAATGAATGTTTGCCAATAATTCCCTGTACTTGTAGAATAACAGGCGTGCGTGTTAGAAATCTCGAAAAAAAAGGTGTTGATGGGAGAAAATTTTCAACTATAATATCATATTCATTGCCATACCTTCTGACATAATTGGATGTCTTAATGGTGTAAGCAATAACGCTCATTATGAGACTTCTGCTTTCCGTGCCGATAAATATATGTCTTAGCCCTTCAATATCGCCATCTCTGGCACCAGGATACTTCATACAGAGCAAGGTAATGTCATGCCTGTCTTTCAGCCTTTTATAAATCTCGTATGCCCTTACACCTGCTCCACCAAAGCCGAAAGGACTCCCGAGGCTTTCATATATAAGTTGAAGGATTTTCATTGTTGGAATATTCCCTCTTAACCGTAATAGAATTATACCATTTCAGGTAATAGGAAATTAAGCAACGAGTTTTAGGACAGAATGATAAAAATAGAATTTAAGGACGTCGACATTGGTCTGCGGGCCTTTATCTTTATTGATTCACTGGTTAATGGACAATCCTGTGGAGGTATCAGAATTGCAGATGATATTTCCGAAGAAGAGATAGAAATACTTACAAAGGCAATGACATTGAAATATAGGTTTGCAGGATACCCTAATATAGGTGGTGCAAAGGCAGGTATTATCCTGAAAGACTCGGATTCAAGGATTAGCCTACTTAAAAGATTTGGTGAATTAGTCCGTCCTTTTATTGAAAACAAGATTTACATTCCATGGACTGACATGAATTGCACAATTGATGATATTAATATTATTTATTATTATTTATAATACAACAGGAATAAAAAATGTTGTTCTACCAGATTCAGCCTATACAACAGCTTTAGGCGTATTCTCTGCAATCAAAGCAGTATGTGATTACAAAAAAATTCCACTTAATAGTATAACAACTGCAATTGAAGGGTTTGGAAGAGTAGGAAGCTATCTTGCTGAAGAACTACTAAGAGAAGATGTTAAGCTTGTTGCTATCTCGACGAGAAATGGAGCTATCTATAATTCCAATGGTCTGGACATAAATAAAGTTCTCCAACTTCGAAAAATGTATGGTAGTCATTTAATCGAATATTACAGAGATGCAGATAAGATCAATCTTTCAGAACTTCTCAAACTGGATGTAGACATCCTTATACCATGTGCGAGAGTAAATTCAATAAATACAAAAAATATGGAAAAGGTTTCGGCAAAGATGCTAATTCCTGCATCGAATGCGACTGTGATGGAAGAAGCAGAAAAATTTCTCGCATTTAAAGGTATCATAGTCTTTCCATACTTTGCCTCAAACATCGGGGGGATCTTATTTGCAGGTTTACAAAACTATCTGAAGGAGAGAAGTTTAAGAAAGTTAATATTTACA
>CAYOJI010000012.1:5293-11708 GCA_964404225.1 uncultured Nitrospiraceae bacterium | reverse complement strand
CTCTGTTATCTTGCATTTGCTTATAGCAAACCAGACTCGGAAAGATGCTACAATTTCTGAGACTGCCATGGAATTGATAAATATCAAAAGTACTTTAGTTAATAAGCCAAAAGGCACGGGTTTAAGATCCCTATTGAATCTATCCATACATAAGATGAACGAGAACGGTTTGTTCCCTTCCAGCGTATTTAGAAGAATCATGTTGAGGGCAATCAGGGAAAGTCTAAGGAAAAATGTGGAAATATTGAAAAAGATGGCCACTTAATTACTAAAGTTGATAATCACTTATCTTATCGCGCCTTCACAACTCTGACTTTCATTCTTTATATCTTCTGTGAGGCTACAAGAAAATTTCGACCAAGCATTTTAATACTCTTACTATCGATCCATTGATCGATCAACTTTGATAATCTCTCAGGAGGAAAAATTAAATTTCTAATGTTTAGAAAAAAATTATAGTACCTAACTTTAAGTATGCTAAACCCTGCATCATGCAAACATCTTTTGGCACTGGTAAGAGAATAGATATTATATCTTTCCTTATTTGGGTAACTATTCTTAAAAATCGAATTCAGATAACAGTTTAGTTTCAATAGAATACTATCTTTGTTCGTAAATGTAATGATAGCCATTCCATCCTTACGCAACACTCGATTGAATTCTCTAAAGACTATCTCCGACGATGATATACATCCCATCAATGAAACGGCAATAATTCCATCAAAGCTATTATTTTCAAAGGGCAGCGATTCTGCCTTCCCAATTACGAAGTTCAAGTTAAGGCATTCTTTCATTAAAAGGGTTTTCTTAGCATAATTAATCATTTCAGCATCATGATCTATCCCTATAATTGATAAACCTTTTCTATGTAGGTTCACAGTCAAACGACCTGTCCCACAACCTACATCAAGCCACTGTCCACCCTTTATCGCATATTTTATACATACCTCCTCTGCAAGCTCTGCACTTCGTCTGAAAATAAGACCATAATTAGAAAAGCGCTCATAGATACTAGCCCAATGGGAAGGTTCAAAATATCCTGTAAGTTCATTGTAACGTCTCAACATCTATAAAATTTTATTACCTTGCTTATTTATAATTTGCAATTTTTTAAAACCCTTTGTTACCTCAGGATATGCACGTATGACTTTAAAGGTTCCTGCTTGATGCCAAATAGAAGCTGTTATTTTGGTACCTTTGTTCTTCTTATATAAACGTCTTAAGAGGGTATCAGAAAACTCCTTTTCATTAAAATTCTCAATATCAGGACTTATTGCGATAATAAGCCTACTGTGGTCATTAATATCCTGAATCTCCCAGAATTGATAATCATCAGGCGTTCCGCCAGCCTTAACAACAAGTTCGCAAACCATTTCGTCAAACTCGGAACCAAGAAGGGTCATTCCCTCGCTGGTTAATTTATCGTAACTGAGAACATTAGATATATGGACATCCATTCCTAAGTTTCCAAATAAGCAATTACAGTGTCTATGCTCAAGGTAACCAAAATCACCTATTTCCACATTTAAGAGAACTTTCCCAGTATTAACGGAAAGTGTAGTAAATAAGAAACTATTTACAGAATATCCACCAATGTCTGTGTTTCTCATCTTTTGAATAACAGCAAGACGATCAAGATAGAGATGCATCTCGTCGTGATATGACCTGCATCCACAAGAAGCACCTATCAACCCCGTCTCTGTAACTACATATCTTGGGAAGGCTTTTACTCCTGACGATTCAAAAAACTTATACCTTTCTTTTGTAAGAGGTTCTCCACCCACAAATATAATGCTATCTGTTATATCAATATTTTTCGCCATAGCAGCTTTTACTACACGTACGGCTGAACTTGTATATGTCCTCAAAACACATTTTCCTTTAATATCAATTGTTCTTTTAATCCATTCTGCAACCTTTAACGCATCATCTAAGCTTGTAAATTCAGGTCGTGGTACAAATAAACCGTGCAATCTACAGAGCCAGTAAATATATTTTAAGGTTGCCTTATTAACCACGGAGACATCACTTTCTAATTGAGAAAACCATCTTTCGGGAGGTCTACGAAACTTTAAATTTATCAAAAGGTTATGAATACCAGATATAGCCGGTAATCCCGGCAACCACTGGGCAAGATGGCTATCAAGGATGCCGTAAACCTCGTAAAGAATCATCTCATTAGCTGCCTCTTCTTCAATAAAGTTCCAATCATACATAACCCTCGAACGACTTCCACTCGTTGAAGCCTCGATAGTCTGACCCATAAGACAAGGATTATCAAAATCAGTTTCATGAGTTTCGATAGTCAAGCCTCGTCTGCAAATAGGTTTTTTGGACTTAAACTCCTCAAGTGTTAAGTAAACTCCTTCATCCCTTAATATTTCCAGCGTTTTTTCAAGGCCATTATGCCTGATACTATCTTCAAGGTCCTCGTATTCGCATCCAGCCCATAATAGTAACTTTCGGTATGGACTATATTGATTTCCATAAATTAATTTCTTCGCTACGCTCAGAAAATTTAGTTCTCGATTATCCATTCTATATTTAATATTATCAAGTTGTAATTTTACATGTAGTTTGAGATTTTGGTGTAGGGTGATGTTGTGTAAGTAAGTTATTGTTTTTTAATTATTTTTTATGCTTAAAAGGAGTTGAAATTAGTTTGAGATTTTTTGCAAGTTTTACCGGATTTTTGCTTGATTTTACGTTCAGTTTGAGATTTTTTAAAAGCGTTTAAAAGCGTTTAAAAGCGTTTAAAATCAATATTTTAGGAGGTGGTTTAGAGGGGGAAATGGTTTACACCTTTGGGCAAAAGGTGTAAACTTTTAAAAAAATAAAAATGAAAAGGTGTAAACCTATAAAAAGTTATGATAATTCAATGGGTTGCGTAAGTTTAGCCGTGTCATGGAAAGAAAAAGGTGTAAACCAAGGTGTAAACCAAAGTAACCAGCAAAAAGACGAGATTTACTTGACAAAAAAAGATTTTTAATTAAATCAGCCTGCGTTTAGATTAGCTTCAGGTGGGGAGGCATCTTTGCGCTCAAGCTGCTCTTTTTTTAAGAGCCACTCTTTGAATTCTATTTTAAGCCACGCCTTTTCATCTTCGCTCGCCTTCGCCCAGAACTCATCAAGCCATGCCTTTATATTATATAGGGGGATGTCTTGTATTTTTACCGGCGGCTCGGCGCCCGTCCCCTCTGCCTTTACAAACATCTCGCCCTCGCCAGTGATAGCGGTTAATGTGCTTGACCCAACCAGCCACAAGACAACGGTGACAAATGTTAATAAGACTTTTGATAGCAATGACAAGATTCAACTTGACCACAAGCATGTGCGGAACGAGGTCATAAAAAATCAAGAAGGCACGGTCACGTATGTGAAGGGAACGGACTACAACATCAATTATGACACGGGCTTGATTACAAGGATTGTAGGCGGCGGCATAAATGCCGGTGCAACTGTAAAGGTGTCATACGATTGGCTGGATGTCTCGAAGGTGCTCGTGGAAGATGTAGTGGGAGGGGTGGACCCTGAGACTGGAAATAATGAGGGGATCGAGGCGCTGCTTGATGCATCAAGCATATATGGGATAGCTCCTAAGATACTTATAGCGCCCGGATACAGCAGTTCCAAAACAGTCATGGACGCCCTGATTGCCAAAGCTGAAACCTTGCGTTCTGTAGCAATAGCTGATTCTGCCGAAGGCGCTACGATTGAAGACGCCATAGACTACAGGGGTCAGTTTGACTCGCCAAGGGCTATTATCACATACCCACGTCTGGAGATTGACAATGGGCAGGGCGTCAAAAAGATAGTGCCTTATTCCCCTTACCTTGCAGGGGTGATGAGCAGGACGGACAACGAGCTGGGCTTCTGGTATAGTCCGTCAAACAAAATCATCAAGGGATTGTCGGGCTTGAAAGACCTATCCCATTCATCGCCTTTAGCTCGCCTAATAGCCTTGCGAACTACCTCAATGAGATGAAGATTGTTACGGCTATTAACTATGATGGGTTTAGGGTATGGGGCAACAGATCGGCAACTACGGACAGCGCATGGCACTTTATCTCGATCAGGAGGCAGTTTGATATCATCGAGGATAGCATCGAGATAGGTACCCTGCATCTGCTGGACAGACCGATTAACAAGGCGTTCTTTGAGGACTTACAGGACTCTGTGCAGGCGTTTCTAAACTCGCTGGTAGGAAGGCAGGCGATTATATACGGCAAGGTAATTATAGCCCCCGAAGACAATCCGCCCGCTCAGATCGCCAACGGTCAGGTGACGGCAAGGATAGATATCACACCTACATATCCTGCCGAGAGGATCACTTATCAAGTAACATTAACGATAGAACAGCTTAAAAAGCTGTTTGAATAATGGAGGTAATAGATGCCAAATCCGATTGAAAAGATACTAAATGCAAACGTATATCTGGATGATGTAAACTTTGTTGGAAGGGCTCTGGAGGTGGAGATAGTGAAGGTCTCTGTCAAGACTACAGAGCATCAGACTTTGGCTATGGTAGGCCCTCTGGAGCTGTTCCAGGGCGTTGAGAAACTTGAGGCAAAGATCAAATGGGCTGCCTTCAATGCCGATGTGTTGTCAAGGCTATCGCCTGTAAGGGCGTCTAAGATTACTATCAGGGTGGCGCAGCAGGAATATAAGGACTCTTCTGTCGTCGCTACGAAGCAGGTAAGGGCTATGATGGTTGGAAGGATTAAGGAGCAGGCGGCAGGGATCCTGAAGGCAGGAGAGGGCGAGATGGAGACCACATTTGCGGTGGACTACTTCAAAAAGGTGGTGGACGGCAAGGATGTGTTGGAGATAGACATCCCGAACTATATCTACCGTGTGGATGGAGAGGACATCTATGCCGATGTAAGAACGGCGCTTGGCATATAAAGGACGAGGGAGGCTGAATGAAGGAGATAGTATTGCCATCAGGCAGAAAGGCTACAATCCGTGAAGGCAAGGGCAGGGACTTGCTCAATGCCCAGCGCATTGCGCAATCGCCCGAGGAGATTATATACGCACTGCTTGCGGAGCTTGTGCAGATAGACGGCATAAAGCATGTCTATGAGGATATCCTTGATATGCCACTTACGGATGTGCTTGCGCTGCAGGCGGAGATTATGGGAAATTTTATGTTTGCCAGCCCGGCGATATTATCCAGCTCTCAAGGGCAACAGGCTGGGGACTTACAGAAATAAAGGAAATGAGCCTGGATGAGATTAGATTTTGGATGCAGGAAGTCAAAAAGATACTTAACGCCACTGCCACCAGCTTGCGGGGCGGGGGTGCCTCCTTCTGAGAGGATGGAGGCGGCTTCTCAAAGACTTATAAACAGGTGGCAAGAGCATGGCAATAATTAAGACGATGCCTCCCGCAATAACCATAGGGATGCTAAGGAGGACACCGAGCATTACAGGGATAGGGGCTACAAATATGATTAACATCCACTTAAAGAATCTCATAGGTAAATTATAGCATATGGATAAAACACTTACAATAGGGTTGTCTCTGGTAGCCTATGACAAGATGTCAAGGGTAATAGGGGATGCTGCGGGCAAATCTATTGAGAGTTTTAACCGCCTGCAAGAAAAGATTAAGCGGGTATCTGAAAGGCTTGCTGAGATTGGCACGGTCTCATACTTTGCTGGTAAGCAGATAGTATCCGCTATGGGCAGACCAATTGCGGCTTACTCGGAGCTTGAAGATGCCCTGACAAGGTCAAGGGTGGCTTTTATGACCGCAGGCGGAGAGGTGGACGGCTATTTCTCTGAGATAGAAAAGGTCGCCAAAAGGCTTGGCACTGAGCTGCCCGGCACTACAAGGGACTTTACCCTTATGGCATCAAGGTTGAAAGAGGTCGGCATAGCCTCTGAGACAATAGCAAAAGGCGGGCTTGAAGCTACTGCCTACTTGAGGGTGCTGATGGGAGACCTTGCGCCTGAAGCTGCTGCAGAGATGACAGCTACTTTCTCGCAAAGCCTTGGCATCGCAAAAGAGGACTTTGTCTCATTCGTTGACCTTATGCAGAGGGCTAAGTTTGCCTTCGGGCTTGACCCTCAAATGTTTGCCTATACCTTGAAGTATGTAGGTCCTGTCGCCAAGCAGCTCGACATTTTAGGCATGGAGGGGGCAAGGTCTTTAATAGCCTTGTCTGGAATGCTCTCGCAAGCAGGCATAAAAGGCGAGCAGCTCGGCACTTCGCTTAGAAGCGTGCTCTTGGAGCTGCCCGGCATCGACGACAAGATTAAGAAGTCAAAAGAGATATCCAGCATCTTGCAAAGATACGGCATAGGGATGATGTTCTTTAAGGAAGGGAAATTTTTGGGCATGGAAAACCTCGTCTATCAGCTTGAAAAACTGAAGGCGCTCACTACAGAGGAAAGGATAGAGGTAATCAAGG
>CAYOJI010000012.1:666-5283 GCA_964404225.1 uncultured Nitrospiraceae bacterium | reverse complement strand
AGCTGTTTGGCTCTGAATCGGCATCGGCGCTCAGCGAGGCAATAGGCAGAGGGCTAAAGGGGCTTCAGGCAGCAAATGTAGAGATACAAAGACAGGCATCGCTTCAGGAAAGGCTTAATGCGGTTATGGGGACATTTAAAAACCTCTGGGAAGCAGCTACAGGGACATTTACAAATGCCCTTGCAGCTATAGGCGGGGCTGCATCCTCTGAGCTTAAATGGCTTGCACAGATGTTTAATTCAATCTCTGAGTTTATATCTGATTTTGCAGAAAATAATAAGGGGCTGACAAGGGTTTTAGCCATAGGGACTTTGGCGGTGGGAGGCCTCCTCACGGCTTTCGGGGCGTTAGGTATAGCCTTGTCCGTAGTTATAAGGGTTACCACAGGGGCGATATCGGGCTTCCTAAACTTCATAGGCTATACGGCAAGGGCTATCTCATGGATAAAGCTCAAGACTGCGGCTCTGTGGAATCTGATATACACTCAAATCTACCTTAATAAAATTCAATACAGAGGCGGTTTTTATCAAGCTATGCAGTATTGGTTGATGACTACTAAGTTGAGGATGCTGGAGATGATAGCAGCAACAAGGGCTTGGGTTGTCGCTCAGGCTAGAGTATTTAGGGCAAACTTCCTGACTGTATCAGGGCTTAAGGCTATGGCTCTTTCTTTTGGCTCGGTGCTTAAAAGGGGGATAGTGGCAGCAATAGCGGCATTGAGGGCATTTAGTATAGCCTTGCTCACCACTCCTATTGGCTGGATAGCTATGGCAATAGGGGCTGCAGCGATTCTGATATATAAGTATTGGAAGCCTATATCGGGGTTTTTCTCAGGTTTATGGCAGGGACTTAAGGAAGGACTTAAAGGGCTGGAGCCTGCTTTTAATATATTTGGTGTGATTATAGAACCTATAAAACATGTTTATAACCTTTTTAAAGGGCTTATAACACCTATTGAAGATACAGGCAATGCTGCCGAAAATCTGGGGCTGCGGTTCGGAAGGATGATAGGGGATATGCTCCAATCTGTCCTTACCCTTCCTGTCAAGATGTATGAAGCAGAACGGAATCTTGTTAAATCCCTCTGGCAGGGGATTGTCTCTATGGCTTCTGCTCCTGTCAATGCTATTACTGAAATTGTAGGCAAGATAAAAGACCTGCTGCCTTTCTCTCCGGCAAAGACAGGGCCTCTTGCAACACTGCATCAGGTAAGGTTGATTGAGACCATAGCCGAAGGGATATCGGCAGACCCTCTGATTATGAGATTGCAGGAAGTGCTGGACAGCGCAAGAGATATGCTTATGCCTGCTGCAGGCATGACACAAGGAGGCATTGCCGTGCAACCTGCGCTCGCTATGGCAGGCGCACCCTTACCTACTACAGGGATGGCACAGGGGATTATGCCGTCGCTGACGGTGAATGTATATAACACTATTACTGTCAATGCCTCGGGCGAGGGGGCGGAAGTCGCACAGCTTGCTCAGAAGATAGCGAATGAGACATCCATGCAGGTGGATAGGGCGCTCAGAAGGAAATATACGGCATGATGGGGCAGCTTGGAGATATAATTTTTGAGATACTAAAAGAGCCCCTGTCGATGACAGGCTCTAAGAGGTGGACTTATGCAGAGCACCCTATCATCTGGGAAGAGACCAAGCTGCAATATACGGGGCACGAGCCCAAGGAGTATGACCTTAAGATGCGCTTTCATGCCTCTTTCTGCGATGTAGAGGAGGAGCTTAAATCTCTTGAAGAACAAGCCCAAAAACGAGGGGATGACGGATACCTTGAGCCTCTGCCTTTTATCCTGGGCTCTGTGAAGTGATAGGAGAGTTTGTGATACAGGAGATAGCAAGGGAATATGTCAAGTTTTTCCCTACAGACGGCAGGATGCTCGAGGTGCACGTAGACGTAAAGCTGAAGGAATTTGTATGACACTTGACAGCAAGAAGGATTTGAGGTTTGCCCTATGGACGGTTGAGCTTCTGAGGAACGCCCAACTGACTGAAAAGATTGGCGATAGGTGCCTAAACCTAAAGGTTTCATTCTACGAGAGCGGGCAGGCTGATGACTTTGAGATGACCCTTGAAAACGTGGACGGCTATTTCTCAGACCCAGATGTGTTTAGGCTGGGCGATGAGGTGAAGTTTTATGTCTGGTTTGCAGACAGGCCGAAGCAGGCGATGGGCAGGTATATAATTGACGAGATTATGAATGAGGCGCCGCCATCGATAGTGCGGGTGAATGGACTGTCGGCGGATACTATCGGCAAGGAGATTAGGACTCTCAGGACAGAAGGATATGAGGAGATGAGCCTTCACGATATCGTGTTTGAAATAGCCGAAAGGCATGGGCTCGATGCCGAGATAGAAGGGCATGACATCAAGTTTGGCAGAAAGGAACAGAAAGAAGAGCACGACCTCAGATTCCTTAACAGACTTGCAGAGCAATATGGCTATACATGCAGGATTACAGACGGTGTGCTCTATTTCATAGAGAGGGAGGAGGCTGAAAAAAAACCTGTTACATATGACTTAACTGGATTGCTCAAAAGGAGGACGTTCAGATATAAGACCTATAAGACATACCAGAAGGCGACTGTCAGGTATTACGACCCTCAAACTAAGGAGTTTAGGCAGCATGAAGTGGAGGATGTAACGGTAAGAACCAGGCAGAAACTTAAATGCACTGAAAGGGTGGAGTCTTTGGAAGAAGCTGAGAAGGTCGCAAAGGCAAGGCTCAAACAGGCTAACATGTGCAAGATTGAGGGCGAGTTTGAGTGCTTAGGGGTGCCTGAGCTTAAGGCGGGCATCAATGTTAGAATCGCTAACGAGGCGGCTATGTTTAACGGGTTATGGCACATAGAGGAAGCACATCATGAATACAGCAAGCAGTCAGGATATACGGTCAGGATGAAGGGATATAAGATATAGCATGTAGGCGGAAGGCTGAAGAAAAGGGGAAAAATCATGATTGAGCAGATTAAGGATATTGAAGGCAGGCTTCAGAGCATGGAGGAGGCATTAAATAATATTGTCAGAGTCGGCACGGTTGTGAATCGTGACCCGAATAAACATCGCTGCAGGGTGGAATTTAAGGACAATGACTCGGTAGTTTCGTTCTGGTGTCAAGTATTAGTACCGAGGGCGATGGGAGATAAATTCTACTGGATGCCAAATATAGGCGAGATGGTTATAGCCGTGTTTTTGCCTTATGGGCAAGAGCAGGGGTTCATACTGGGCAGCGCTTACAATAAGAAGGACTCGAAACCGTCTATCGGCGGCGAAAAGGATTTGATAATAGAGGAAATAGACGGCACAATTATTATCAAGTCAGATAAAAAAATAAGGATTTCGGCACCACGTGTAGAGATTAATAGATGCGCAAGGCTGTGCAGAGGTAGATATAGATGATTATGATTGACTTAGGCAAAGGCTGGAAATATCCAATAGGGATCAAGGAGGAAAGGGACGAAGGAGCAATAAGGGGGATGAAGACGGCTCAGGGCGAAGAACATCTAAGGCAGTCAATCCTGCTTATCCTGATGACCCCAAAAGGAAGCAGGGTGATGAGGCCGTGGTTTGGAAGCAATCTTTATATGCATATTGACGCCCCAATTAATAAAAAGCTTTTGGCTAAGATGAGATACGAGATTTATGAGGCACTCAAAGAGGAGACAAGGGGGCGTGTTACGAACATACTCATTGAAAACCCTAAGCCTCATTGGCTGGTCTTTACCATAGAATTTCTTATTGAAAACAATATTATTGTGGCAGTGAAGCTGTCATACAACAGAGATATGAAGAGATGGGAGGAGGGATGATTAAAGAACCTGTCCTGTGGGATAAGAAATTTCAGGATATATACACGGAAAGCCTTGAGAGGATAAGGCAGAACGCCCCTGAATATACGGCGCTGCTACCTTCTGATCCTGGCATTACGGTGCTGGACGCCTTCCTGTATCAATGTCAGGTATTAGGAGAGCAGATGAATCTGCTGCCCCATGCCTCACTCGTTGCATGGGTGAATTATCTCGGCATCCAGAAAAAGGGACCTACAGCAGCAAAAGGGATTGTCAAAGTGGTGCTTGAGACAGCCTTACCGAATGACTTTATAATCCCGCTTGGGACGAGGTTTCTCACTGGAAAGGCTGTCTTATATGAGTCAACCTCCGAGATCATCATCAAGGCTGGAGATACATCCGCCGATGTGCCTGTAGTATGCAGGCAGAAAGGAACTGTGGGCAATGCCGCGGCATACGAGATAGCCCATATATACCAGAGGCTGCCATATATCAAAGATGTTTATAACCCACAGCCTATGGTGGGCGGATATGATACGGAGCTTGATATAGATACATTGAACAGGGGCAGAAAGATTATCAATCACCTGTGGAGGGCTGTAACCGCCGAAGATTATGAAGAGATAGTTAGGTCGGTGTCGGGAATATATAAAGGCAAGGCAATAGATACGCAAGGAGAGGTCAAGCTGTATTTGCTCAGCGAAGACGGCAGCCCTGCAAACAGTGAGCTTATTAGGCAGGCTATAGAGTATCTCCAGCCTTTAAGGGTGCAGGGTGTGGTTCTTACCGTGTTGCCGGCTTCTATTCAGGATGTC
>CAYOJI010000012.1:0-656 GCA_964404225.1 uncultured Nitrospiraceae bacterium | reverse complement strand
GTTAAATTAATGCCGGGATATCAGTTGTTGTCTGTCCAATCGATTGCAGCGGCAACGCTTGCCGCCTCGATAAATCCGAGGTCATGGATATGGGGGAGGAAGGTGTCGGTATCGGAGGTGCTGGTACTGCTTGAGTCGGTGCAGGGAATTGATTATGTTGAAGAGTTGATTTTGCCCGCAGACAATATAAGGCTTGAGCCTTATGAGCTTGCTTCAATATCTGAGGTGATCCTATATGCAGTCTAAGACAGGTCTGATACTGCCCGGTATTTTTAGGGGCAATGAGTTTCAGGAAACTTTCCTGCAGGCTGGTGAGAAGCCTCTTTTTCAGATTGAGGCCGAAATTCAAACCTTCCTTGATAGACTGCTGCCTAATAGATGCCCGGATACCTGGCTTGACTGGCTGTTTTATGCACTTGGCGGGGAGCAATACCTTAGACCTGAATTCAGCACTACCAAAAAGAGGGCTATTCTTCAGAGGCTCTTTGAAATATATCGCTCTAAAGGGACTGTGAGGGGGCTGAGGCTACATTGGAGCATCTTAGAAGATGTAGAGCTGTTTGGCTACAATCAGCCGCCGGCTAAATCATTCAACAGCCCGTCCCTCTCTCCCCAAGAAAGGATGCTGTGGGAGCGGAAACACCCGGAGATAAGAA
>CAYOJI010000011.1:28464-31603 GCA_964404225.1 uncultured Nitrospiraceae bacterium | reverse complement strand
AAGTTTGTTAGATATGCTGCGTGACCTATCACGGAAAAGGTGATGCTAACTTAAATAAAAAAATATTGACAATTCAAAAATTTTTTATTTTAATAAAAGCAAAAGCTAAATATTTAAAGGTCAATAATTAAAGAGTTTATATGGTTTACTAAGTTAACATAATCAAGTTTGAAGCAGAAAATTATGTAAACTGAGTAAACTTTAAGATACTGCTTTAACTGAATAAATAACTGTTTAACTTTAATCTTAAAAAAGAAAGGGGGTGAAAGGGTATGAGAAAGGTATTAATCCTATGTTTAATTGTTTTATGTATTATCTTTTACACAGGATTTGCAGAAGCGGTTATTAAAGGTGCTTGTGCAAACTGTCACACAATGCATAACAGTCAAAATGGAGCCCCTATGAATTGGGATGGAAGTTCAACACCTAATGAGATTCTACTTAGAGGTGATTGTTGGGGTTGTCACGCATACGCTCTTATAAACGGGACAGGAAGAAACATTGAATTTGGCGGAACCACGCCTCAGGTAGCACATACTAATGCTACTGACCTTGCAGGAGGAAACTTTGCTTATATTATTACAGGTGGCAAAGCCGTTGACCCTAACGATTCTGTAGTTTCCGCAAACCTTGACACCGCCGGTCATAATGTTATAGAGACCGGAAATCCTGAGGGAATCGCAGCTATGTTTCCCCCACCTGGTGATGAGTACAATCAGACAGGAATCACTTCTACATCATTTACATGCGCAGGAGTATATGGCTGTCACGGTGACCGGACTATTTCAGGTGGTTCGATGGCCGCTATCAGAGGCTCACACCATGTGAATGATGAAGTCCTTAAATTCGGCTCTATTAATGAGGCTTTACAGGGGACAACAACTGCCCTTAGTTACAGGTTTCTTAAGGGAGTTAAAGGTGGTGAAGATTCTGACTGGCAGGCAACTTCGAGTGCAACTGACCACAATGAATATAAGGGAGCAACTGCAGGAGTAGAGGCTGGTAGTGCAAGTGTTCCTGGTGGCGGAACTATAAGCGGTCTATGTGCCGAGTGCCATGGTAATTTCCATGGCGGAGCAGGAGATATAGGAAGAGGCCCGTGGCTGAGACACCCAACTGATATTGTTCTTCCTTCTTCTACCTCTAAAGAGTACTATAAGTATAACGGTGGAACAGGAACTAATAATCCTTACAGTTTGGATGCACCTGTTGCAAGAGCGACCATTCCAACAACTGCTCCAAGCGGGGTTGTAAATCCTGGAACCGATGATGCTATTGTAATGTGCCTATCCTGTCATAAGGCGCATGCCTCTGCTAATGCGGATCTTCTGAGGTGGAATTACGAGGATATTAGTGCAGGTACGGGCTCAGATACTACACGTTGCTTCATATGCCATACAACCAAAGATACAGGTAGCTAATTGATTATGGTGAAGTTGGATATTCAAGGGAGGAGGATGAATACAAGGTCCTCTTCCCTTTTAGTTTTTTCCTTATTAAGCTTCTTTTTTTTATTCATAATGCCCTTAAAATTATATGCTCAGCATCAAGGAGACTCGATAATCTATTTTGATAGCATTACTGAAGATGAAGAGAGCAATAAGTTATCATTTCCTAATCTTGTTTTTACAGAACCAGTAAATAAAGAGATTTATATTATAAGTCAGGGGAAAATTATTATTTACACATCAGATTTTTTCCCAATATTTACGCTCGATAAAAGTAAGGGAATAGAAAACGTATTAGGATTGACTGTTGACATGGATGGTAATGTGTATATAGCCCAAGGTGCAACCAAAGAAAATCCCCGACACAGGATTTCGGTTTTTAATGCATGTCTCAAGTGGGGGCGTGATATCTACTTTGAGGGTTTTATTTATCCCGAATAATCTTGCTGTTGACAAAAAAGGCAATATATATGTAGCAGGCTCGTTTTTCCCGGGTATCCTTTTGCTTAACACTGAAGGTAAACTTTTAGAAATTATATTGGTTGAAGAAGATAATAAAATTGTTAAATTTGATAATGTGAAAATAGATGATACTGGAAAGATTTATCTTGTAAGTGCTGAACTAAGCCATATTTATGTCTATGACGAAAATAGAAGATTCCTCTTCAAATTTGGTGAAAAAGGAGGAAGCTCTGGTAAGCTTAGTCGTCCATTATCTGTCGCTGTGGATAACCGTACCGGCAGGATGTACGTGGTAGATTATATGCGTCATACTATATCTGCTTATGATAAGGATGGAAAGTATCTCTTTGAATTTGGTGGTCTGGGCTGGGGAGAAGGATGGTTTCAGTATCCAACAGATATAGCCGTTGATTCACAAGGAAGAATCTTTGTTGCCGATACCTTTAATAATAGGATACAGATTTTCCAGGTAAATGAATAGAAAAACTTTACATAGTTTTTTGAGTTTGCCCAGTTTATTGAGTTACAACACAAGAAATTCAACGAATATAAGAAACCTTAGAACTTTATTGTTCACTGTTTATTGTTTACTGTTTACTGTTTTTGGTGTGGGTTGTGCTTCGTTTAAAGAATACGAAGAACCACGAGATTTAACCCATGGGCAGATAACTATATATCTAAGAGGACCCGAAAAGACCTCTACAAATATTACGTTTGACCTTACAAATATAAAGATAATAAGGGAAGATGGTTTGTTAACGGAGATTTTTGATACTCCGCAAAGGATAGATTCAAGGGATATCATTAATCGCCAGCTACTTTTGACTGAACGGTATATCCCTGAGGGAAGATATAAAAGATTAATATTTTCATTTAGTAAGGCCTCATTATTGATAAGTAAGGAAAGGGTATCGAGTCTTGCGATTCTGCCTGAAGGCCTCGAATTAGAGATAGATATTACAATTAGCCGGAATCAAAACACTTCATTATTTTTAAGCTGGATGCCTGACTCTTCTATTGTGGATGGTTATTTGTTTAAGCCCTTTTTTCATGCAAAAGGTCAGATCCCTGAATTAAGCTCTCTTCTCATATATGTGACAAATGAAGATTCAAACAATGTGAGTGTAATTAACCGCCAAACAGATAGTGTGGTTGCAACTGTTTTGGTTGGTAAATGTCCAAAGGGGATTGCAGCAAGTTCTCTTAAGGAACGGCCTAAGGTTTATGTT
>CAYOJI010000011.1:18251-28454 GCA_964404225.1 uncultured Nitrospiraceae bacterium | reverse complement strand
TAAATTCTGAATCCAATAGTATCTCTATAATTGACCCTACGACTAATAAGATAGAAATAGAGATTCCGATTAGATTTGGAAGAAAACCCGAGGCAATAGCCGTAGCAAAGATATCACCAGAGAGGGAATTGATCTTTGTAACTAATTATGGCTCTGATAATGTTTCTGTTATTGATTCATTATCCTATCAAGAGATAGATAAGATAAATGTGGGAAGCGGACCTATTGCAGTAGCTACAGACTCTTTGCTTGATAGCTTTTCAAGTAGTAAATATCTAACATTTGAAGATATTAATCTTTTGAAGGGCTATCAAGAGAAATTCTTTAATGTCTATGTAGCGAATAAGAATTCAAGGGATGTCTCTGTTATAAAGATTAATAAGATCAGTCTCGCTGTAGAAGAAGTTATAAATCTCAAGGTTGACTGGAGGCCTATTGCCATTGAGGTAGATTGTCAGAGAGGTAAGGTCTATGTAGCAAATTATAATTCTGACAATCTTTTTGTGATAGATTTTGTCCAGCTAATCAGAGGAAATATGGGAGGTGCCTTAAGCACAATCACGAATGTTGGAACTTCGATTACAGGGATTGTTACTGACAGAGACATCGATAGGATTTATCTATTAAAGGAATTAAACAATGAAATTTTGGTTGTTAGGTTATTCTCAGAAGCTTTTAAACCCTTTAGTCCTACAATGGTAATGTCTCCTGTAATAGATACAATACCTGTGGGCTCATCTCCGAGGGCTTTAATTATGGATCCTGAAGGTAGAAAGCTTTATGTTGTCAACAGGGGTTCAAACAATATTTCAGTTATAGATAAAGTTACGAAGAGACAAGAAAAGGTCATCCCCGTCGGGAAAAAACCTTATGGGATAACGATGTTTCATTTTTAGCAAAGGGCAATGAGGAAAAAATGTCTACAGGGCTTGCACGGTTTACACAGTTTACAAATCAGTTAAACAGAAACAGGGAAAACAAGGTAAACAGTTTAACCTTTTTAATCATTATTTTTTGCTTTATGCTTTTTTTTTGCTCTTATACTTCTGCAGAGGGTCCGAGTATGTTACTTAATGTAAATTACAATAATATGAAACAATACGAAGATGGAGAAAGAATTAGTTCTTCAGATAACCTTCTTCAGAATTACTATTTCAGTCTTAATAAATCTATAACACCTTTGCTCTCGTATCAATTATACTTAAGAACGAACCTGACAAATTCACATAATATCGATTCCGAAGGGCATAAAACTTCAAATTATCAGAGGGCTGTAGAACCTGCAATCGATCTGTTTTTCCGTAATCCTATATATGGTCTTAATGCTGGTTATCGACGTCTTGAAAAATGGTCAACTGCTCAATTAAAAAATGAAGGTAGGGAAACTACAGATTTTTATTATACTCGTTTCGATATGATGCCAAGGGAACTTCCTTCGTTATCCTTGCAATTCGACAGACAGAAAAATTATGATCATCTTTCTCCTCGAAAGATTGACTCTACAAATGACAGGTATTCTGGAAACACATGGTATGATTTTCTTTATAAGGGATTAAACTTATCTTATAATATCACTTTTACAAGGAATGAAAATAGAACCCCTTCTGATGAGATGATAGAAAAGACATTAAACAATAGTTTAAATGGGATATATAACATCGGTTATAACAAGACTTTTTGGGATGGGGTTTTTAGCATTTCAACAGCTTATCAAGGTAACTATGTAAGAAACAAAGTAGAGCAATTTGTAAAACGAAAGGGCAATGTTCAGTTTAAGAGGTCACCTTCTTCGGGATTATATGGCCGGGGTACACAGCTTGAGAGAAAAGTTGATACCTTAATTTCAAATATGACACTCAGCGATAATATATTTACCACCCCTGCAGATACTACTATGGGAAATATAAACATTGGCGCTAACGGGGAAAAATTTCATAATTTAGGAATCCAATTATTTTCCTCTGAAAAAGCAGTGGATACTATTCGTATTTATGTTAATAAGGATGCTACATTAGATACAAACCTCACAAATATTAATAATTGGAAGGCATACAAAAGTGACTTTAATTTACCCGGAACATGGACAGAGATAAAGATCGAGGGCATAACAATTAAAGAATATGATCGACTCAATAATGTATATTATTATGAGATAAGGTTTTTAATGCCTCACAATAGCCTATATTTTACAGTAATCAACTTAGAGAATGCTTCCGTGAGTGATGTGTTGATAACAGAGATTGAGGCATATGGGACAGATTTTGTTCCTCAGACAGGTAAACTTACGGATATATCCAAATTTTTTACACAAGGTATAAATTTAAATACAAATATTAGACCTTTTAAGAAGCTGATTTTTAATGTTAATTATTTTTTAAATAGAGCAGACGAGAATCCTGATTCGTTTATGGACTCTGTTAAAGGAGTTTTTGAAAATATTTATCAAAGACCTGACATAGATAAAGACAAAGAACTCAAAAGTAATATTACAAGGACTTACGGAGCAGGTGCTACATGGTACACACATAGGTTTCTTACAACAACAGCAAGGTTTCAGAGAAATCAGGCATTCGATAATAAGGATGAAGTAGATTTTAAATCTGATTCATATTCACTCGATTTTTCTTCTAATCCTTTACCTACACTTGATGCAAAACTCTCTTTAATAAGGTCTTATGGTTATACATTTAACGAAAAAGAATCAAAAAATGATTTATATCTAATGACAATAGGAACAAAGCTTTTCAAGGATGTAAATATGATTACAGATATTGGGTATACAAAGTCGAAAAGATATCCGCTTGATAATCAGAAACTAACCGAAGAAATTGTTACAGTTGAAAAAGAGACCTCTACTACTACCAAATACATAAGGGGAACAATAGATGCTCGCCTCACATCCAAATTATATTCAAATGTTACCTATGGTTTAAGTCGGACTTCAGGAGATGAATCATATACTTCTAATGATGGCTTTTTAACTATAACTTATAGACCAGGGAATTTTATCAACCTTACGGGTAACCTAAGGATTTCAGAAGTAGATGGCGATTTAAATACCATAGAAGGCTTTTTTATAGATTGGTTGTTCTTACCTGCTCTTAGATTGAACTTAAGTTACGAACATCAAGAGCTTGATCAAGAATTAAAAAAAATTGATACATTAGGTGGTTATGTTATGTGGTATATCACAAAATTTATAGATTTCCAATTTTCATATCGCTATACGCGGGAAGTAGCTGAAACAATGATAGAGACTTATAATTTTAGTGGCAATTTAACATGCAGGTTCTGGTAACAAAAGCAGAGAGCGATGAGCAAAGAGTTAAGAGCAAAGAGCCATAAGAAAAAACAAGGAACTCAGCGCAATGAGCGTAGAGCAAAGGTTATAGCACTTACTGCTTTACACAATTTGCTCTATACTTATTGCTATTTGTTATCTGCTACCTGTCTCGTATTAATTGTCCTTTGCTCGTTACTGATTTTTATAGGTGGTTGTGGGTCGCAGAAGTACTATTTAAGGCAGGGGGTCGATATTAAAAATATCAAAACAATAGCAGTATTCCCCTTGGAAAACTTAACGTCTGATGATTATGCTGGTGAAAAGATAAGAAATATCATTATTACTGAACTTCTTTCAAAACAGATAAATGTGGTAGAACCGGGTGAGGTGACAAATCTTCTTAAGGAGATGAAGATAAAATCACTAAAACTGTTAAAGGTTGAAGATATGCAGAACATTGGGAAAACCCTTGGTGCTGACGCTATAATAGTGGGTGCTGTGGAAGCTTTTGGAATAAGCAGAGGAGTTTCTGTTAATTATCCTGAGGTGACAGTGAATTTAAGATTGATCGAGACTACATCAGGGCAAGTTATATGGTCGATAAGGCATACTTCGGGTGGTCCTGACTTCTGGATGAGACATTTTGGTTCAGAAGGACCCTCATTAAGTGAGACAGCACGAAAGGTGGTAAAAGAAGCAATTGCTACTATATTTTAAAAAAAGTTATATACGGTTTACATACTCTACATGGTTTGCGTAGTTATAAGTTGTAAACTTCATAAATATAAGGGGTATTAACATATTATGAGGTCATTAAAGTATTTATTTACATTGAGCATTGTCTTTTTATTGATTTCAGGCTGTGGTGGGAAAGGCACCCCCTCATTTTATATAAATCAGGATATAGACTTTAGTTTCATAAAAAGAGTGGCTGTTTTACCTTTTGAAAACTTTACAAGCGATAAATTTGCTGGAGATGCAGTAAGACAGGTGGTAATAAGTGAGCTTTTAGCTTCAGGACTGGTGGATGTAGTATGCCCAGGTGACGTGAATGCCGCAATTGATAGCCTTAAAATTAAAACAGGGTCATCTCCGAATGCCGAACAAATAAAATCGATAGGGAAGACACTAAAAGTTCAAGCGGTAATAATAGGAGCGGTTAATAAGTATGGTGAGATTAGAGAGGGAAGTATTTCATTGCCTGAGGTGAGTCTTACGCTTATGATGGCTGACGCAGGGTCAGGAAGCATCATATGGTCTGTTACGAAAGCGAAGGTAGGGGGTGGATTTTGGGCAAAACATTTTGGGGCAAGGGCTGATACCATGAGCGAGACGGTCTTGAAAGTTGTAAGAGAAGCCATAAAGACGCTTTATGAATACTAAGAAAAAGCGTAGAGTGAAGAGCAATGAGCGAATGGCAGATAGCAAAGAGCGATGAGCTGAGAGCAAATAATAAAAAACTTAAGGCTAAGAATATAAAGCATAAAGCATTGAGTACCTTACTCTTTGCTTTAAGCTTTTTATTATTTACTCTATGTTTTTTGCTTTTTGCTGTTCAGGGTTATGCCAAACAAAATGAGCTGGGAGAAAGGATTGTAATATTTCCTTTCGAAAACTTTAGTGAAGACAAGAATGCTTTGGCGTATGTTATGCCGCTAATAAAAGAAGAGATAAAAAAGAAGGGGTTGATTTTAGTCGATGAAGACGAAGTGGACAAATTTTTATTAAAAAAAAGGATAAGGTCAACTGCTTACATATCACGGGAGACAGCGAAAAAATTGAGTAACGAATTAAAAGTTAATGTCGTATTGCTTGGCTCTATAAATACCTTTTCGAGTATAGAAACTCCACACATAGGCTTATCGGCAAGATTAATTCGATGTTCAGACAACAGCATAATATGGGCAAACCACCAAGCCGCTACTGGTGAAGATTTCATAACAGTCTTAGGGATAGGAAGGATCGAAAGTATGGAAAAGCTTGCCAGAAGGGTTATAAATAAGTTGTTTGATTCCTTTAATCTAACGCCACGATATAAAGAGATTGAGTCAAGTTACAAGATTGCGGTAATGCCCTTTTATAATAAAACAAAGATAAGGGACATGGGAATGATTGTAACATATATGTTTATTACGGAATTGTTTAAAAATGAAAGGTTCATTCCTATGGAATTTGGTGATGTAAGACAGTTAATAGTGGATTTAAGGATTAGGGAGAAGGGTGAGATTAGCTTAAAAAATACAAAATCAATATCTGATTTATCCGGAGTTGATGGAATAATAGTAGGAACAGTAGATACTTATAAGATAGGATTAAGTGATACCTCTCCACCTGAAGTAAGTATCAGCGCCAGACTTTTAGATGCGAGGACAAATAAGATTCTCTGGTCTGATTTTGATACATATAAGGGAGACGATGATATTATTGTCCTTGATTGGAGAAGGATAAGGTCAGTAGAAAATGTAGCCTATAAAGTTGTCTCAAGACTTATAGGAAAAATGAGCGAGGTAAAATGGTAGTGAAGGAGCAGAGAGAAAAGCTCAAAGTTAAAAAGGTTTATCAGGGTTATAAGGCTATGAGCCGGGGATAGGGGGTATGGGGCGAATTATATATAAAGTATGCTTTGTGCTTGCCTCTCTGCTTATCTTTTTGTGCGCTTGTGCTTCATTAAACCAGAAAGAGAAGATTTTGGCAGTTGTAGATGGCGAGCCCATTACAGAGGGAGATTTTAAATATGCAGTAACAATATCTCACAGAAGAGAAGACCTTTCATCAGCAGGCTCACTAAATTTAGAGCAATATGTACATAAATTAATAGAAGATAAATTAATCATTCAGGAAGCAAGGAAATTAGGGATGGATAAACTTCCTGAAATTCAACAAGCCATCGAGGCTTATATTTTGAGAGAGTCTGTGGTGAGATTGCATGACGAAGAGATTGTAAAGAAGGTTTCAGTGACAGAAGAAGAATTAATGGATTATTACAAGAAGAATTATGAGGAATTCACACTTGGTATTATTGAAATGAAATCTCAAGAGGAAATTGATAATATTTTGGAGATGCTCAAAAAAGGTGAAGAATTTGACAGCCTCGCAAAAAAATATTCTCAGCACCCTTCAAGAGAAAGAGGAGGACAAATAAAGATTACAAAGGGGGCTATGTCTAATAGTTTAAAAGACGCTATTTCTTCTTTAAAAATAGGAGAGATAACCGATGTCGTATTTGAAAACAATAAATATTATATCGTCAAATTAATCGATAGGAAAGAAGCCCCTATTAGAGAATTTACAAATGTGAAGGAGAGTATAAGAAAATCGATAAGAAAACAAAAGGAAGATGAACTTAGCGAGGCATATCTTGGAGAGCTTCGAAAAAGATCAAATATAAAGATAGATCAGGAATTACTTTCTTCCCTTGATTTATCTAATAAAGAGAATTACCAGAATGATGATAGGGTGTTGGTTGATGTAAACGGAGATATCTTAAGAGTAAAAGATTTTATATCTATGATTAAGCCATCAAATAAGATCTCCAATGAAGTTGTCATTAATAACTGGATTGACCGCAAATTAGTAGATCAGCTGGCTCTTAGTCGTCATTATGAACAAAAGGATGAACTTAAGAAGATGATAAAGCGATATAAGGATCAGTTACTCAAAAATGCATTTATAAAAAGGATTATAATGCCACAGATTGTTGTTACTGAAGATGCAATTAAAGAATATTATTTGAATAATAAGAATAATTTTCTTAAACCTACACGTTACAAAATCCAGCAAATTACAGTGAAAACCATAGAGGGAGCAAATGAGATAATCAATAATTTAAAGAATGGAGCAGATTTTTCATGGATGGCGAAACGTCATTCATTAGACTCATCTGCAGAGAAAGGAGGAGATATCGGCTGGGTAACAAAAACTCAGTTGCCAGAAGAAATAAGATTGATTATTGATAACCTAAAAATAGGTGATATAACTCCTGCTGTCAAGGTGAATTCTTCTTATAGAATTATAAAGTTGACTGACAGAATTGAGGGAGGGGTCGAAGATTATGAGAAGGCTAAGGATGCTGTTTTCTCAGGATATTTTGATAATCAATTAGATAGTTTCTTAAAAAAATATATAGAAGAATTAAAAAAGGATGCAAAGATAAAAATAAATGAAAAAGAAATAAAATATCTTGAAGAGAAGTTTAAAAAATAGTTTTTATTTCATTAATCATCTGCTAAAATTAATGCATATGGATTTGAAGAGACTAATAAAATATGCAATATTAGTAATTTTTACAATATCTTTATTTACATGTGCAACCGAGAAAACTACAAGGAGGGGATTTGTCCCCAAACCATGTTTAGACTGTCACAAGGATACATTAAATGAATTTCAGAGAAAACATATCCATTCGCCAATGGCAAAGAAAGACTGCGAAGCCTGCCATTTGAGACACGGCAAAATTGCAGTATTGTCTCTTAAAGAACGAGAAGAGAGAAAATTATGTTATCTTTGTCACACTAAGATGGCTGAGGAAATCGAAAAAACCACTTATGTTCATAGTGCATTAAAACAAGGTAAATGTCTTCCCTGTCATGATCCTCATGCATCTGATAACAAATTCCTTCAAAGAAAGATTGGTAACGATCAATGTTTTATCTGTCACGATAAGACTTCCTTTACACGTCAGAAACAACATAACCCCTTATCAGCTAACGGATGCCATGTTTGCCATTCAGCTCATGGGTCTCAAAATGAATATAATCTCATAAAGATAGAGATAGAACTTTGTCAATCATGCCATAAATTTTCAGAGGATAAGTTTAAAAAGGCACATAAAGGATACCCTGTTCAGAATGGCAAGTGCACAGGTTGTCATACCCCTCATAGTTCAACTAATGAAAAATTATTAAGGGAGTCTATTCACCCCCCATTAAATCTTGGACAATGTAGCTCATGCCATTTACCCGTAACCGATCCAAATCCACTTAATGTTATCGCTTTAGACAGTAAACTTTGCTATACATGCCACAAAAAAGAAGAGGCGAAATTTAAAGATACGTATATTCATCATCCTGTAATTGAAGGTAGGTGTCTTAGCTGTCATAGTCCACATGCAACAGATTTCCAGAAAGTTACGCTTAAGGACAAAAATCTTCTTTGCTTTGAATGTCATAAGAAAAAGGAAAATATTGTCAAATTAAGTAATCTGCACGCACCTATAAAGGATAAGGGCTGTACTGTTTGTCATGATCCGCATGCTTCTAAGAATTCTTATGGTTTAATTGCACCAGAAAAAAAGGTCTGTTTCTCTTGTCATGAAAAAATGGAGAAAGAATTAAAAGAAAAATATACTCATAAACCTTTTATTAACATAGAGTGTAAGAGTTGTCACGATTCTCACGGCAGTAATAATAAGGCTATGACAAAGGTCGCTGTTACAGATTTGTGCTATACATGCCATAAGAAAGAAGAAAAAGAGTTTTATAAGACCTATGTACATACCCCTGTACAAAATAAAAAATGCATTTCATGTCATAAGCCTCATGCTTCGCAGTACGTTAGTTTATTAAATAATTCCTCTCAACAGCTCTGCTTAAGTTGTCATGGTAATATGCTTGTGGAACTTGAGGAAGGTTTTAGCCATAAGCCATTTAGAGAAAAGTCTTGTAGAACATGTCATGACCCCCATGCGAGTGAATATGTTGCCAGCACAACGATGTCAATGCCGCAATTGTGCTATGAATGTCATGGGAAAATAAAGACCGAAGTAAATACAGGGGATAACAGGCACTTACCTATAGAAGAAGGCAAATGTACAGCATGCCACAGCCCTCACGGAACAAAAATCAAAGGTTTTCTTTTCAATAGACCAAGAGAACTTTGCCTGTCATGTCATGAAAGGATTGTTACTACTACTGTTAGAAAAGGACATATAACAATGGAGGGAGGAGATTGTCTAAGTTGTCATTTGCCACACACTTCTAAATTACATTATTTACAAGCAGAAAAAGACCCTGAACTTTGCTTAAAATGCCATCATGATGATACAAAAGATTTATCAAAAGCCCATTTAATGCCTTTATCAAAAATAAAAAGATGTCTTGAATGTCATGAGCCCCATGTAACAGAAAAACCGGGATTGATTAGAAATATTAGACATAATCCTTTTGCAAAAGGTGATTGCAGGGAATGTCATGAATAAGCAAATATCAGAGAGCAAAGAGCGAAGAGCAAAAAGTGAAGGTCAAAGAACGAAGAGCAGAGATCGAAGAGAAGTGAGCAAAAAACATGCACTCTGCTCTCCGCTTTGTGCTATATGTTTTGTACTATTAGCTCTTAGCTCTATGCTATTTGTTTATTTTGCAAATGCTCAACATGTTGATCTTAAAGAAAAAATCCCTGATATTTGTTACAAATGCCATAAGGAAGTTAAAGAAAGTTTATCTGAGGGTAATGTGCATTTTCCTTTTAAAGAAGGTAAGTGCACATTATGTCACAATACTCACGCTGGCAGGTTTAAGGGGCTTATAAAGGAAGATATCAATAGTTTATGTTTAAGCTGTCATGAGGGCATTAAAAAATCACTGAATAAGAACTTTGTACATCAGGCAATTAAGAGGGGAATATGTACAGACTGCCATCTTGTACATAGTAGTAAATATAAAGGACTGCTTATTGTTTCTGAGGAAGAACTTTGTTGGAAGTGCCATGAATCGATTAAGGAGCAATTGTCTAAATCTTCGACCCATATTCCATTTAAAGAAGGTCGATGTTCATCATGTCATGAATCACATGCCTCTTCAGAGGAAAATTTAATGATTAGTCCATCAGTTACCCTTTGCGTAAAATGTCATCCCCCCATGTGTAAATCAGGTAATATCTCTATAACCTTTGCGACCCAAAAGATGGATTGCATTTCTTGCCAT
>CAYOJI010000011.1:14603-18241 GCA_964404225.1 uncultured Nitrospiraceae bacterium | reverse complement strand
GTGGGCATTCATCCAACTTCAGTGGATTACTTGGTCCTTATGGTCACAAAGATTTTTTAGATAGAAATTGTGAAAGATGCCATAATACCTTTTTACCTGACAAAAAGATTACAACGAGGTTGTCGGGTAAGGCTCTATGCCTTGATTGTCATAAAAAAGATACCATAACATTGAAGTTAGAAGATGTACATTTAGATGAATCAAGAGGTGGATGTAGTATTTGCCATAATTACCATGCCTCAAAGAAGAAGAATTTGACGGTAAGGGAGTCTCAAACCTGCATAAAATGCCATGAAGATACTGAAAAGAGAACTTTCTTAATGGAAAAGGCATTGAGATCAATAAGATGCATTCCTGTTAAGGAGAGAAGATGTTTTGAATGCCATATACCTTCTCATTCCCTTAATCCTTATTATTTCAAAAAAGACGAAGTTTTAACCTGTGCTCAGTGTCACGAAGCTCAACATAAAGTTACACATCCCCTCGGACCAGACGTAAAAGATCCGCGTAATGATCAGCCGATTACATGTAAAACATGCCATAGCATGCATTCGGCTAAGGCAGAGTTTATGCTTTATTTTGATAGGAAGAGGCAATTATGTATTCAGTGTCATAAAAGGTAGTCAGCAGTCAATAGTAACTGTTTTAATGACCAGCGACTACTGGCTTAATGACTTTAACCTAATGAGCGGCATAGCTTTTGCTATAAACTTAATGAACATGCATATTAGAAAGTCTTTACAACTTCCCATGTTTACACAGTTGAATAGGTTTATTGAGTTTACTCGATTTTTTAAATCAGAACTGTGTAAACACAATAAACCCAGTAAACTGAGTAAAATATTTAAATTTTTTCTTTCCAATTTTTTGCTATTTGCCCTCAGCTCTTTGCTCTTAGCTACACCCTCAGTTGCAAAGGTTACTGGTGCATGCAGTAACTGTCATACCATGCATAACAGCCAGGGCGGACAGCCTGTTGCTAAAGATGACACTGGTAATTTTATAGAGACACCACATGAGAGCTTACTAATTCATAGTTGTGTAGGCTGCCATTCTGCTACCACTGCCAATACATGGCAGGATGCAAACACAAAGGCACCCATTGTGTTCAACACTGTAGAGCCTACCTACAACGAAGCCAAAGGTCTGGCTGGTGGAAATTTTTATTATGTTAGCATAGCAGGTACAGGTGATTATGACAATAAGGGACATAATATCTTCCCAGGTAATGTAGAGAGTAATCTTGCTAACCCTAACCTTCCCCCTGGTAGTAGTACGGCCCTGACCGCGCAAATAACATGCGCCGGGAAAAATGGCTGCCACGGAGACCGCAGTACTGAAACAGATAGCCTTAAAGCTATTAAGGGTGCACATCATACAGACGATACTATCCTCAAGTTTGGTAGCATAAATGAGAGCGGTCAAGGTGGCAGCCCTGGTTTGAGCTACAGGTTTCTGAAAGGCGTTAAAGGTGGCGAGGATACTGACTGGCAGGCTACTGCTATTTGTCCCACAGATGATCACAATGAGTATAAAGGAGCTATTAATTTTACAGATACTAGTACAATTAGTTACCTCTGTGGCCAGTGTCATGGGAAATTTCATAGTAGTGCTGATGTTGGCAATGAATCTCCATGGTTAAGGCATCCAACTGACATCTCTCTGCCAGCAAGTGGTGAATATGCATCCTATACCACATACAGTCTTACTGCTCCTGTTGCAAGAACTACAATCCCTCTTAATAGCCCGAACTGTACTGTTACACCGTCAGGCACTACTGACGACATCATCATGTGCCTCTCATGCCATCGTGCTCATGCATCTCCCTATTTTAAGATGTTAAGATGGGATTATAAGGGCTGGCCGGGAAGTGGAGGGATAAATGGGTGCAATGTATGTCATACGAGCAAGAATTAGCATAGAGCAAAGTGCAAAGAGCTTAGAGCAAAAAACCATATACTCTTAGCTCTATGCTCTTTGCTAAGAGGGAGGTACAATGTTTAGATTTGAAAATTTGGAGATATGGAAAAAATCTATAAGGATTGCAGAAAGACTGTTTGATATCACTGATCATCTCGAGAGAAAAAAGTTATATAAATTTGCTGAGCAACTCAGGGGAGCAGCCCTATCTATATCTAAATCTAATAATATTGCAGAAGGTTCAGGCAGCAATTCCAAGAAGGAATTTGTCCATAAAAGGTCATGTTTTGAAAATGCGAATATGATGATTCTTTTCGAAAAAAGAGGATATGTACAAACTCAAATTAAACAAGCCATCTTGTCCGAACTTGAGGATTTATGTCGAATGATAAGCGGCTTTATTAAAACTCTACGCTTTTAGCTCTATGCTTTGAGAAGGAGGAGGTTTATGAAGGCACGCTGGAACAATAAAGGCAGAATCACTCTTTGCCTTTTGCTTTTAGCTCTATGCTCTATGCTCTTAGCCCTTTGCCTTATTTTGCCTGACAAGGCAAGCAGCGGCCCTTATCTCGATTCTACACACGGTAATACTTCTTATGGTGTCAACCGTTCAAGTTTATCAACATTTGGATACTCAACAGGCAATTGCGTTCATTGCCATGAACAACATGCTATGATCGCTGGAAGTGAACCAAATCCCATAGGTGGGCCTGACAAATATGCCTTGTTTTATACCAATCATAAAAGCCAGACAGATAACTTTTGTTTCAAATGCCATACAGATTTAAGTTCTTTTCAGAACGGTGGAATTGTCAATCGTAGTTATAGCTATCGTGCTGGGGGGTATACCTCTGATACTTTAAATGATATTTTAGAGGCATTTTCATTTACTTCTCCAGGTACTTCTCATAACCTTAATGATATTAAGAATCTGATAACGAATAAATCGTGGGGATATTCTGCTGATTCTAATCCGTGTAATGCCTGTCATAATCCTCATAGAGCGCAGAGAGACCCACATACTTCGGGCAATAGGGGGTGGCCAGTGTCTCGTCCAAGCCAGCATAGTACAGATAATAATGCATGGGGTCTTTGGGGAGATGCATTAACAGAGAGGATGAGCAATTATACATATCAAGCTCCTTATCGCTATAATTCTACAAGTACTTATGAGCCTGATGGTTCTACTACAGCAGATGGGTCTAATCTGACAGACTATGTTACTTTTTGTACCGATTGTCATAATACTACAAATACCATATACAGCTCAACACTTGGTAGGAATCTCAGGACAATTGATTGGAATATAGAGAAACACGGCAAGGGATATGCAGATAATGCAATAAGCATGGATGATCCCTATGGTGCTATTATGGGTAAAGTGCTTGCATGCACAGATTGCCACGAACCTCATGGCTCACCTAATAGGGTACTTATAAGGCAAGAGGTAAATGGCTGGACACTTAGCACTATTAATACTATTGCACCTGACCCAATTTGTGAGCCTGGGTCTTATACCAATTATGATACTTCCAAACCCAATAGTATAGCTAACCTCTGTGATAGGTGCCATAAAGATGATTATGATTTTACTCCTTCATGCCAGAATGACCATTGGTACATAGTTCACCACGACAATTTATCAGGCGATCCATTTTATAGGGGAGGAATGTGCGGAGGGTGCCATGCAGATGGATCTGGGTCTGGTTGCACAAGTA
>CAYOJI010000011.1:0-14593 GCA_964404225.1 uncultured Nitrospiraceae bacterium | reverse complement strand
AGTACAAGAACCGCAATTAATTGTAATTGTTGTCATTACCACGGCTCAACTTTTACATATGGAGCAACTACATGGAGAACTTTTTAATGAAAAAAGTTCTTAGAAGCTTGCTGTGAATAATTCATTTAAAATAAAGGATTAAATTATGGCTAATAATAGGAAGGCCAGAAAAGATATTAAATTAAGTCATAACAAATTAACCCAAAGGATAAGACATCTTGAAATCGAGGCTGCGAAGGAGATAGTGGATGAAATGTTTGCAATACTGGATGGGCTTGAAGGTGCTGTTTATGTTTCTGATATGAATACTTACAGGATATTGCGTGTGAATAAATATGTCAAAGAACATTATGGAAACAATATACTTGGCAAAAGGTGTTATAAGGTTTTTCGAAGTGGACAAGATAGCCCTTGTCCATCCTGCACAAATAAACAACTTATTGTGAATGGTAAACCAGGACCACCAATCATATGGGATTTCCATAATACAAGAACCGGTCGTTGGTATCATTGCATTGATAAGGCTATCCAGTGGTCTGATGGCAGATATGTGCGCATGGAGATAGCTATTGATATTACAGAGCGAAAAAAGGCAGAGATCGAATTACGCGAGTCAGAAAGATTTCTTAATATGGTGTTCGAAAGTATTAACGACCCATTTAATATTATAGGCAGGGATTATAGAATCTTAAAAACTAACGAATCATATGCACGGATGAGGGAAAAAAGCATTAAAGAAATAATAGGTAAACACTGCTATGAGGTTTTATATAATAGGAGCACAATTTGTGAGGATTGTTCTGTAAAAGAAACCTTTGATAAGGGTATACCTGTAACAAAAGAAAAACTTTTAGTTTTACCATCGGGTATGAATATATGGGTAGAGATATTTACCTATCCAATAATGGATGAAAATGGGGAGATAACAGGTGTTATTGGATATACAAGAGATATTACTAAACGAAAGAGGGCAGAGGCTGAAAGGGATATATTGGTGGAAAGGCTTCAATATCTATCCACAACAGATGATTTAACAGGTCTTTTAAACAGACGGGCTCTCCTCGAAAAATTGGAACAAGAAGTAAAAAGGTCGAAAAGATATAATTATAATCTTTCATTAATTATATGCGATATAGATTATTTTAAAGAAATTAATGATGCTTATGGACATGATATAGGTGATATTGCCCTCAAAAATATTGCCTCTTTATTAAAAAAATCTTTAAGAGACATTGATATAATTGGAAGATATGGAGGAGATGAATTTTTTTTGATTCTTCCAGAAACCTCAATAGAAGGTGCAAAGGAAATAGCAGAACGAATTCGCCTTGTGGTTAAGAATTTTAATTTAAACCTTGATGAACACGTAAATATCAATGTGACTGTAAGTCTCGGTTTGGCTGAATTTGATGCTGATAAAGAAGACATAGATAGTTTTATAAAACGTGCTGATAATGCACTCTATCTGGCAAAAGATAAAGGCAGGAATCGAGTTTATATCATAGAGTAGATAAAAATATTAGCATTATAATAACTCATATCTGTCCAAAATAAATATTTCAAACTTTCATAAAGTAAGAGATATGGCTCGATTTCAGAAGCAAAATCACGGGTAACCTCGATGAGGCTGGAGTCGAAGCGGAAGCCTCAGTTAATGAATTATGAATAGACATTATAGTCAGATAAAGTTATTAACATAGAAAAAGGTAGTTTATTTTGCTTATGAAATTGAGCCATATCTATTTTTTAAAATATTTTGGACAGCAATGATAATAACTGCATTTTGAATTTAAAGTTCCTTTTCATAAATTCTGAACTTTTTATATAATTTTCCTTCTATAATATCGATAAGGTTTTGAACAGCTATATTGTCTTCGAGTATCCAAGAAAATTCTACGCGTTTATAACCCCTTTTCTTTACATTTTTAAATCCCTCACTTAATAAGAGCGCATCTACCCCTTTATTCCTAAATTCTTCCTTAATTCCGAATAGAAGTAGTCTTAAATCTTTTATTTTTTTTGAATAATATAATGCCTTTATAACGCTGAAAAAGTTTACTTTTCCGTTCATTTTTTTTAGTACAAAATTAAAATCTGGAACTAATCCCATAAATCCTACAGGCTTGCCATCTTTTTCTGCTATAAGTGTTAGGTCTGGTATTAAAATTGTTTTTAAACTCTCGCCGAGATAAAATAATTCTTCGTCTGTGATGGGAATAAATCCCCAATTTTTTTCCCAGGCAGAGTTATATATGTCTTTAAAAATAAGTAAATCATGCCTGAATCTTTTCTTATTGAATGGTCTTACGGTTATACCTTTTTTAAAAGCAATTTGGGAAACCCTCTTAATTTTTTCTGGAAGTTCTTCAGGGATATCAACTATGAATGCATATAAATCTTTACATTTCTTCATGCCATATTTTCCCATCAAATCGTTATAATAAGGTGGGTTATAGGGTGTCATAAGCATGGGATGCTCATCATATCCTTCGAATAAAAAACCGCATTCTTCATTAGTTGAAAAGTTCATTGGCCCACGAATTAGCTCCAAATTTTCCTTTCTTAAGGTTTCGGATACTTTATCAAGAAGCGCAGAAGCAATCTCATAATTATTTATAGATTCGAAAAATCCAAAGAAGCCTGTTTTTTCTTTATGAAATTCATTATGTCTATAATTAATGATAGAGGTTATCCTGCCTACTAATTTACCTTTATATTTAGCTAAAAAAAATTTAACATTTGCATGAAGAAAAAATGGATTTTTTTTAGAAAATTTTTTTTTCATTTCTGTAGTAAGGAAAGGCACATAATGCGGGTCTTTTGAATATATCGAAAGGGGGAATCTTATGAAATCATAAAGGTCTTTTTTTGACCTAACCTCTATGATTTCTATGGTTTTCAAAATTTTGAAATCCTAAATTTTAATAAATGAAATATGTTAAACAAATTCTGAATTTCCTCTGATATTGTTTACAATTTAAGATTTGTCATATTATCCCCAGTGCCTTGCCTACCTTTTTAAAAGCTGAAAGCACGATGTCAAGATGTTCATCTGTATGTGTTGCCATATAACTGGTTCTGATGAGAGCTTTTCCATTTGGCACTGCGGGCGTAACTGCAACGTTTGCAAAAACCCCCTCTTCCTGGAGCATCATTGCCATCATAAATGCCTTTTCGTTTTCACCCACTATTATAGGAATAATCGGGGTTTGACTTGATCCTGTTTCGAATCCCAAATTTTTAAATCCCTCTAACATCTTTTTAGTATTTTTCCAAAGTCTTTCTCTTCTTTCAGGTTCATTTTCAATAATATCAAGTGCGGCACTTACAGATGCAACCGAGGCAGGGGGTGGGCTTGCACTGAATATCAGCGATCTTGCATGATGTTTAATATAATGGATTATTTCTTCATCTCCTGCTATAAAACCTCCGATTGACGCAAGTGATTTACTATATGTGCCCATTAAAAGGTCGACTTCTTTTTCTAAGCCGAAGTGCTCTGCTGTTCCCCTTCCTGTTTTTCCGAGTACCCCTATTCCATGTGCATCATCTACCATTAAACGAGCCCCGTATTTTTTAGCGAGGGAAACAATCTCGGGAAGTTCAGCAATATCACCTTCCATGCTGAATACACCATCAACTACAATCAATTTCCCCTTATCTTTGTTTTCCTTCAAAATTCTTTCAAGATCTGAAAGGTCATTATGTCTGAATTTTTTTATTTCTCCAAAAGAGAGTCTGCAACCATCAATTATACTTGCATGATCCATTTTATCTATTATTACGATATCTTCTTTACCCACAAGGGCAGAGATAACACCTAAATTGACTTGGAAGCCGGTTGAAAAAACAAGTGCTGCTTGTTTTCTCATAAAACGTGCAAGTTTTTCTTCAAGTTCAACATGGATATCTAGTGTTCCATTTAAAAATCTCGAGCCTGCACATCCTGTACCATATTTTTTTATAGCTTCTATTGCAGCCTCTTTTACCTTTGGATGATTTGTAAGTCCAAGATAATTATTTGAGCCTATCATAATCATCCTTTTGCCGTTCATTATTATTTCCGGCTCCTGAGCACTCTGGATAACACGAAAATAAGGATACATTCCCTGAGACATGAGAAGTTTTGCCTTATTAAATTTGTAACACTTATCAAACAAGTCTGATTTATTTATAGCCATCTGTGAATTCTGTACCAATCTGCTGTCCATTTTATCCCTTCCTTTAAATTAACTTTTGTTGAAAAATCAATTTCTTCCTTTGCCTTTTTTGAATCACAAATCCAGTGAGAGCAAACCAATTCTTTAACTTTGTCTCTGTTTAAAATGCTATTCTTGGTTATCCTTTCCCCTAAGAATGCAAAAAAGGGCATAATGAATTTTGGAACCTTTAAGGTTGTTAGTTTAACATTTAATGCAGAAGAAATTGCCAAAGCTATTTCTTCTCCTGTATAAAAATTATTATCCGATAAAAAGTATATCTTATCCTCTGCTTCTTTTTTTTCTGCAGACAATATTATACCTTGAATTAGGTCATCAACGTAAAGCAAAGAATAGAAACATTTACCCCAATTAGGGAAAATACCTTTTTTAATCATTTTAAAAAAGACGAGAAAATCTTTGTCTCTTGGCCCATATACTGCAGGGGGTCTGAGTATTGTTATAGGTATAATATTTCTATATTTTAAAACTGCTCTTTCACCTTCGAGTTTACTTTTACCATAGTTAGATACAGGACAAGGTTCAGCATCTTCTCTTAATGGTTTGCCATTGTTACTTGGTCCTACTGCAGATAGACTACTTAGATATATGAATCTTTTTAGTTTATTATTTTTTTCTGTAATACCCTTCATAAGATTTTCTGTTCCTATCGTGTTTATAGTGAAGAAATCTCTTTTTGAACAAGATTTGGTAAGTCCTGCAAGGTGGAAGATATAATCAAATCCATTTCCTATCCCTTTAATAGAGTTAAAGTCAGTACAGTCGCCGATAATAAAATCAAGATCGAGATGCTCAATCCATTTAAGGTTAGAGGTCTTTTTTATCAGACAGGTTACCTCATAACCTTTTTTGACGAGTTCTTCACACAAATGGCTTCCTATGAAGCCTGTAGCTCCTGTTACAAGAGCTTTCATAAGATAGCAATATTTTGAGCAAAGAGGATATTAAGAGTCAAGTTTAAAAAGACCCAGAATTATAGAGACATTGACTCTAATCGTGAAATTCTCTCCTCAATAGGTGGATGTGTGCTGAAGAGTTTTAATAATCCACCACCTGATAGGGGATTAACTATAAACATGTGAGAGGTAGCGGGATTTGCTTCCATATGTATCTTTTGAGATGCAATATGAAGTTTCTTAAGTGCGCTGGAAAGATATCTTGGGTTTCCTGCAATCCTTGCACCTCCCTCATCTGCTGCATATTCTCTTGATCTTGATATAGCCATTTGCACTATCAAAGCAGCGATTGGACCCACAATCATCATAATTAAGGCAGCAATTGGATTGCCTCTTTCCTCATCGTCTCCTCTATGTCCACCGAATATCATAGCCCATTGTGCCATCTGGGCGAGATAACTTATTGCACCTGCAATGGTAGCAGCAATAGTACTTATAAGTATATCTCTATGTTTTATATGCGCAAGTTCATGTCCTATAACACCCTGAAGCTCTTCGTGAGAAAGAATACGCATAATTCCTGTTGTAACAGCAACAGCAGCATGTTTTGGATTTCTTCCCGTTGCAAATGCATTAGGTTGTGCCTGGTCTATAATATAAACCTTAGGCATTGGTATTTGCGCTTTTTGGGAAAGTCTTCGTACTATAGAATAGAGTTCTGGTGCTTCAACTTCGCTTACTTCTTTTGCGCCATACATTTTTAACACGATCTTATCACTAAACCAATATGCAAAAAAATTCATTCCTAATGCAAAAATCAATGCTATAGTCATTCCTTGTTTCCCACCCAATGCAGCACCTGCCCAAATGAGGATGAGGGTTAAGGTAACAAGTAAGAATAAAGTTTTTATATTATTCATAGGATTAACCTCCGACTTATCAGTGTTTTTATTTTATATTATCCTAACGAGTTGAATGTTTTCAAGAGTGTTTGAAAAAATGCGATATATTTTTAAGTACAATATCTTTTAAGGCATCTATAAATATTGGATGAGTGTTCAATGACTCTGTCCTTTTTAGATTTATCCCGAGTTTTTCTGCGTATTTTTTATAAAGGATGTCAATTTCATACAAAGTCTCTATATGATCTGAAACAAAACTTATGGGAACGATAAGAACATTTTTAACACCTTTCTTCGAAAGTTCTTCGAGTTTTTCTTCCGTTGAAGGTGAAAGCCACTTGACAGGACCGCTCTTGGATTGATATGCAAGATGCCATTGTAAATGTATTCGTTTTATTATTTCCTGAATTGTACCTTTTGTCTGCTCTACATAAGGGTCTCCTTTTTCAATAATTTTCTGGGGAAGACTATGAGCACTGAAGAGTACATGAACATCATTCTTATTTATACGAGTAGTTGTCGAGATAAAAGACTCAAGCCCTTTTTTTATTACATCGACGAGCGATTCAATATAAAGGGGATGATTAAACCACGAGGAAACAGGATATAACTCGATGGGATAATTAGTTAAAACCTGTTTTAATTTCACGAGTGACGACCCCGATGTTGTGATGGAATATTGTGGATACAAGCTTAAAGCGATAATCTTTCTTATTCCATGATTATACACTTCTGGGATAACATCCTCAATAAAAGGTTGCCAATATCGCATACCTATATATACTCTGAAAGATATATTCTTATTTTGAATTAACTCATTGGAAATGTGAGAAGAAATTAATTGCTGACTTGTGAATACCGAGGTTTGATTGAGTCTTTCTTCAAGCGCTTTTGCTTGGGCTCTTGTTATATCAATAATTGGTGATTTCCCACCTATTAGCTCATAGTATTTTTGTGTCTTTTTTGATCTTATCGAAGATATTAACCATGCCAAAGGCTTTTGCATAAATGAAGGACCAAGTTGAATTATCTGCCTGTCAGAAAATAGATTATAGAGAAATGGCTTTACCGCTGTAATAGAATCTGGGCCACCAAGATTAAGAAGTATAACGCCTATGATTTGATCAGGTATTTTTTTATTCTGTAAATATCCATTTTTAAGATTATCGTTTTTCACCATAATAATGGACGGCTTTGACCATTGCTATAACATTTTCAACAGGAGTTTGAGGTAATATCCCATGTCCTAAGTTGAATATGTGACCCTTTGCAGTTTCTCCCTTCCACAATATATCTTTAACTCGTTCTTCGAGGCTTTCTTTTGGTAGAAAGAGTGCACATGGATCAAGATTTCCTTGAATAATTGTCTTTTTGCCTAATTTTTTTATCGCATCAGAGATATCTATCCTCCAATCTATGCTGATAACATCGGCACCCGATTTTTTGACTTCTTTAAGGATACCTGCGCACTCATTCACAAAATAGATTATAGGAACACCTTCTTTCTTTAATTCAGAGATAGTTCTTTTGATATAAGGAAGCACAAAATTTTTATAATCTATAGGAGAAAGAATACCTGCCCACGTATCAAAGATCTGTACTGCATGAACACCTGCCTTTATTTGGGCAGTAAGATACGATATAGTTGTTACTGTCAGTTTTTCCATGAGATAGTCGAATACTGCAGGATGTTGAAACATCATTTTTTTTGTATTTAAAAAATTTTTTGAAGTTCCTCCTTCGATCATGTATGTTGCAAGAGTAAATGGTGCTCCAGAAAAACCTATAAGAGGGACTTTATTTTCGAGTTCTTTTCGAAGGATTTTTATAGTTTCTAATATAAAGGGCATATCTTCTTCTATATCCGGAATAATTAATCTTTCAACAGCGGATTTGTTTCTAATTGGTTCACTGAGGATAGGACCTTCTTTATCAGAAAATTCAAGACGCATCCCCATTGATTCAACAGGAATAAGGATATCCGAGAATAGAATTGCTGCATCGACACCAAGGATGTCAACAGGCTGAAGGGTGATTTCAGCAGCCAGCTTTGGGGTTTTACAAAGTGTCAGAAAATCAATATTTTCCCTAATAGCTTGATATTCAGGAAGATATCTACCTGCCTGTCGCATAAGCCAAACAGGAGTATAATTTACATTTTCACCACGACATGCTTTTAGAAAGGTGTCATTCATGTTTTTACCTCTTCTTAATTGGAATAATTTATAAAACTATGATTTTAGGCCAGCAATTTTGTTATATTTTCTTTGACGTAGTTTTGCAGGCACATAACTACAAAATGGTTCTTCCTCAAGATAATCACCATGTATAGAATAAGCCCTTGCCCTACAACCACCACAAACCGTCAAATATTCACATATACCACATTTACCTTTGTATTTTTTAAAATCACGCAATTCTTTAAAAAGTTTTGAATTTTCCCATATATATCTAAATGATTGTTCTCTGAGATTCCCAGCCGATTTTGGGAAATAACTACATGGAAGAACATTTCCGTCAACATCAATTAAGGCTATAAGCTGTCCCGCGATGCAACCTTTCGAACCACCAGTTGAAAATTTTAATGACCGTCTTTCAAACTTTTTGCCTTCCTCTTTTGATTTTTGCAAAACTACCCTGTAATAATGTGGTGCACAGGTAGGCCTCATAAGTAAATCTTTTTCATCCTTTTCCATCAAATAATGCCAATGCAAAATATTTTCGTAATCTTCTTTTGAGATAAGTTCATTCAATATGTCCTCACCCCTTCCTGTTGGAACGATCATAAATAAATACCATGCAGTCGCTCCAAGTTCTTTTGCGAGTTTGTAAACCTTAGGTATCTCGTCTTGATTTCTTTTTGTGAAAGAAGAGTTTATAATAAATTCAATCCCATGTTTTTTAAAGAGAGTAGCTGCATTAATAGTCCCTGCAAATGCCCCTTTTTGATTTCTGAAATCGTCATGAACTTTCTCAACAGAGCCGTCAAGGCTTAGAGAAACGATTTTTATATCAGAATCCTTTATTTTTTTACAGATTTCATCAGTTATAAGCGTGCCATTTGTAGCAAGGCACATCCTCAAATTTCTGTCCGATCCATATCTGGCGATTTCGAAAACATCCTTTCTTAAAAGCGGCTCTCCTCCTGAAAGAACTACAACCGGCTTTGCGAAGCTTACGATGTCATCTATTATCCTAAAGGCCTCTTCTGTTGAAAAATCGGGATGGTTTTGTACTTCCATCTCGGAAGAAGAACGACAATGTATACATTTTAAGTTACATCTTCTTGTTATTTCCCATGCTATCCATTTAGGTGTAAATTCAGTAATCATTATTAGCTTAATAATACTTTTATGATTATAATTAATTTCAATTATACCCTTGCTTCTTCAAATTTTCTATCCCAAAGTGATTCCTCTATCGCTTGCAGTAAAGGGGCAAATGTCGAAGGGTCAATTGCAGAGATTGGAATAGCGTTATAACGTATTGCAAGATTTTTAGCTTCTTCCCAATGTAATTTGTCTACTTTATTAAGTACGAGAAGACGAGTCTTATCAGATAATTGAAGCTCTCTAAGTATAGCTTCAACAGATTCAATATGATGTTCGAAACGAGGATTTGAAGCATCAACGATATGTAAAAGTAGATTTGCATCTTCAAGCTCTTCGAGAGTGGATTTGAAAGCAGCCATAAGGTCTTTGGGAAGATTTTTTATGAAGCCAACGGTGTCAGTAATAATAATATCGCGTTCCCTTGGGAAACGAAGTCTTCTGCTCGCAGTGTCTAATGTTGCAAACAATTTATCCTCTACAAATACAGAACTTTTTGTTAAAGAATTTAATAGTGTAGATTTACCTGCATTAGTATAACCTATAATCGAAACTATGGGGATTCCATGTTCTACCCTCTTCTGTTTACGCTGCTTTCTTGCCTCACTTAACATTTTTAGTTCTTTTTCCAGAATTGAAATTCTTTCACGAACTCTTCTTCTATCGATTTCGAGTTTCATTTCACCAGGACCCCTTCCACCAATCCCACCCATTAAACGCGACATTGCGGTACCTTTTCCTGTTAACCTTGGTAATCTATACTTTAATTGTGCAAGTTCTACCTGTACCTTTCCATCTCTGCTGTGTGCACGTCTTGCAAAAATATCCAATATGAGCTGAGAGCGATCAATCACTTTAAGTTCTGTCAAATCAGTTATTGCCTTTACTTGTGAAGGTGTCAATTCCTGGTCGAAGATAATTAAGGTTGCGCCTTTATTCAAAGCATTGATAATCAACTCCTTCAGTTTTCCTTCGCCCATTAGATATCTTGGGTTTATCACCTTTGGCTTTTGGATGATGCTGTCAAGAACAAGAATATCATTCGATATAGCAAGTTCCTTTAGTTCTTCGAGAGAATCTTCTTGTTCATATTTTGAATTCAAAGAGGCACTTACCAGAATAGCCCTTTCTCTTTTATCATCAGGACTGAACAATCTATTTCTTTCCATCTCATCTTCAAGGGCTTTAATAAAAGGAAGGAAATCAAATTTAAATCTGTAAAAGTTATCAGATTCTATCAATTCATAAATTTTTTGATTGTTTGGAATTAAATAAGCAACAGATATATTTCCGGGCAATCCATTTCTTACACCTATTGCAACAATCAGATCAAGTCTGAGGAGTGCAAGATCTGTAAGATCATCCTGATTTAATGATTCTTCATATAGATGAGTATGTATCAGCCTTAGTCCTCTTAAGGCTTTTCTTCCAAGACGGTAATCTTCAAGTTCAGGAATAAACAAGCCCTTTGCATTCCCTACGATTACATGTGTTATATTTCCTTCCCTTGTGATTAAAATACCAATTTGGCGGTTTATTTCAAAAGATAATTCAGTTAAATATCTCGCAAGTTCAGGCGTTATTAATTCACTATGTACCTTCCGCCTGTAAATTCTTTCGAGAGAATTTATATGACGGCCTTTAAGCCCTGATAGGTTTCCGTAAAGCGCTGGTATACAAGTCCTCCAATTAGTATTATTATATTATATCAGATTAACTATTATATCAGATTAACTCTGGCTAAGGACTTATTAAATAAAAAATGAGAGGTGAGGAGGATGAAGATAATTTTAGAAAAAATAATAGAAGGTAGAACATTTCGTCTTGTTCAGGGCGACATCACCGAGAGAGATGTTGATGCAATTGTTAATGCAGCAAATTCTTATCTTCAGCATGGAGGTGGTGTTGCTGGTGCTATTGTTAAAAAAGGTGGGCAGGTTATACAAGACGAAAGTGACAAGATAGGTTTTGTTCCCGTAGGAAGTGCTGCTATTACTACAGCGGGTAAACTTCCAGCAAAATTTGTAATTCATGCTGTAGGACCTCGAATGGGAGAAGGAGACGAAGAGAATAAACTTAAGAACGCTATTGTAAGCAGTTTGTCATTAGCGTCTGAAAAGGGATTAAAGAGTATATCTATCCCTGCAATTAGTTCAGGAATTTTTGGTTTTCCAAAAGACAAATGTGCTATGATTCTTGTGAAAGAAGCGGTTGAATATATAAATAGAAATCCTGAAAGTAGTCTTAATTTAATCGAATTCTGTGTTTATGACGATTCCACAGCAGGATATTTTAAAAACGAATTTGAAAAAATTGTTTAGTTTTGCAAAAATTATAAGCGGTATTTAAATGAGATATAAAAGAATACATGCAGGAAAATAAATTACACGATGTTATTGTAATTGGTGCAGGTCCGATAGGTAGTTATACCGGATATCTACTTGCAAGGGAAGGTTTGGATGTTAGGATATTTGAAAAGAATCCTTTTGCGGGAAAAGACGTTAACTGCACAGGCATTGTGAGTATGGAGTGTCTTAAAAGAGTTAAAGTCTCAAACAAAATAATTCAGAGACAGATAAATTCTATTAAGGCATTTTCTCCGTCAGGAGATTTTATCCGTTATAATTCTGTTGAGCCATTAGCTTATGTAATAGATAGATGTCTTTTTGATAGAGAAGTCAATATGATGTCCCAAAAAGAAGGTGCAACCACTTATTTTAATATGAGGGTAAAAGAAATAGATAATAAAAATGGTATTTTCAAGGTTACCGTAGAAACAGTAGATGGTGTGAAGGAATTTAATTCAAAGGTTGGTGTAATAGCTACAGGGTTCGAATTGACTTCTTTTTTTGGTTTTTCAAACAACGTAATCGATTATTCTTATGGTATTCAGACCGAGGTAATAATGGAGGATGTTAACGATGTCGAAGTTTATTTTGGAAAGGATATCGCACCTGGCTCCTTTGGCTGGGTAGTGCCTATGAATGACGAGACTGCTAAAATAGGTTTGATTACGAGAAAGAATCCTTCAGTTTATCTAAAGAATTTTCTTGGGCATCCTTTTATTTATAATCGGATCAGGAAATATTACAAAAGAACAAAATGTAGCCCTATACCTTTAACAACTATCCCTAAGAGTTATGCCGAGAGGGTTCTTATAGTTGGTGAAGCTGCAGGTCAAGTAAAGACTACTACAGGAGGCGGTATTTATTTTGGCTTTTTGTGTTCAGAGATCGCGGTTGAGACGATTTTAAAGGCATTTAAGCACAATAATTTTAGTGAGAATTTTCTTTCGGAGTATGAGAGAAAGTGGCGGCAAAGGATTGATTCAGAATTAAAGGCTGGAAAGAGGTTCAGGAGCATTTTTTCAAGATTATCCGACCGCCAGATTGATCTTATTATTAATTTGGCTAAAAAAGATGGGATAATTTCTGTGATTAAAAGATCAGACTTTGACTGGCATAAAGACATTATTTCATACCTTATTAGGTATTTTATTCCCAAAAAATTTTTTGATGCATAAAAGATTTTATATTTTTAAAGGCAGTCAGGGGGGAATCTGACTGCCTCTGGAAGTGATGGTGAGGAAGGCTATATGAAATAGAATCTATAAATTTTAATTTTAAATATATGAAAAAATTATGAAAAAGTGATGAATATAATATGAAGAAAGTTTGAAAAAAGGGGCAAATTCTATTTGCCCCTTTTTTCAAAACAAATATTTTTATTGAAGCAGTTTCCCGAAGGGATTAACAAAGATGAGGATAAGTACTACGACAAGGGCGTAAATAGCAAGTGATTCAATCATAGCAAGACCAATGATAAGAGTAGTAGTGATCTTACCCGATGCTCCCGGATTTCTTGCTACTCCCTCACATGCACCACCCAGACCAACACCCATGCCGATGCCTGTTCCGAGTGCAGCTAATCCCATTCCAACTGCACAGCCTAATGCAGCTAATGAATAGTACAGGATATTTGAGGTTTTTCCGGTACTTGCTGCAGCTTCCTCAGCAAAACATACAGGAGCTAATACCCAGCTTAAGACGAGTGCAAGCAAAATTACAGTAAAAACCTTTTTCATTTCCTTGACATCCTCCTTTCTCATTGATTTGTTAATTAATGTGCCTCTTCAACGGCACCAGCGAAATAACATGTGCTCAAGAGTGTAAAAACGAGTGCTTGAATAACGCTCACAAGGACGCCAAGAGCTAAAATAGCTGTAGGCAATATCCAAGGAGCGATAATTGCAAGAACGAGAAGTAGTATATGTTTTCCTGTCATGTTGCCGAAAAGTCGGACTGTAAGTGTGAGAGGACGTACCAAGTGGCCAATAAACTCTGTGAAAAACATGAGAATCATGAGTGGAATGGCTGGAATTGAACGGATAGGACCAAGAAAATGATTTATATAATGGATACCATGAACTCTTATACCATAAAAATGATACAAAAAGAATACAGGTACAGCCATTGCAGCATTTGTGTTTACATTTGCTGTTGCTGCAGTGAACCCTGGAATAAGGCCTATTAGATTAGCTGTAAGTATAAAGATAAATATAGTGCAGATGAAAGGGAATAATTCTCTACCCCATTTATGGCCTATAGTTTCATCTACTAATTTCAAAATAGTCTCGATTATCATTTCCATAAAGTTTTGGAACCCTCTTGGAACTAATCGCAATGATCCTCTTATAATAAGAGCTGCAACAATTAAAAGAATTGATACAAGAAAGGCATGACTAACATTATGAGGAATTACTTCTGGGTTAATAATTGCATCCATCAAAAGTGTTTCATGCAAACCTTCCATTTATGCCTCCTCTTACAAAAAGTAGCGTTAATATTACATACTCTTTTTTGAAAAGTCAAGTGGAGAAAAATATTATTGATAAGTATTTGTTTTTATTTAATTATTTAATTTTGATACAAGATGGCATAAGCTCAGGCGCTATGATATAAGCTTCATTAAAGTACTTTGCTGAATCAGAATATTTTTTCATTTTATAATATGAGTAACCGAGTAAATAATATGCACATGGGTCTGGTTTTTGTTGAACATATTTTTTAAGAAGTTCAGATGCATTTTTATAATCTCCTTTTTTATAAAAAGATAAAGCCTCTTCGTAGCTGAGAATATCTGCAAATGTTATAGTAATTGTGAAAAATGTAATTATTATTAATAACACAAAGATTTTCATAATAATCCCTCCCTTCCTTGATATTTTATTCATTTATTTATAGATT
>CAYOJI010000010.1:30142-31959 GCA_964404225.1 uncultured Nitrospiraceae bacterium | reverse complement strand
GAATTTAAAGATCAAGTTGGATTAGTTACGGGTGCAACAAGAGGAATAGGAAGGGCTATTTCTGAAGAACTTGCAAAACGTGGCGTAAATATTATTGTTGCGGGTAGAAATATCGAAGCAGCTGAGGAAGTTGCCCATTCTTTGAAACAGTACGGTGTAAAAACGCTAGGATTGAAAATAGATGTTTCCTCTGCTGAGGACGTTAAAAGAGCTTTCGAAATAATTCGAAAAGAATTCCAAAGAATAGATATTTTGATTAATAATGCAGGTATAACCAAAGACGGTCTTTTGATGAGAATGGGAGATGAAGCATGGGATACTGTTATAGATGTTAATCTTAAAGGTGTATTTCTTTGTTCAAGAGAAGCCATAAAGGATATGGTAAGTCAAAAGTATGGCAGAATAATTAATATTACATCAGTGGCAGCTTTTATGGGTAACCCAGGCCAAGCAAATTACAGTGCATCAAAGGCAGGCATTGTAGGATTTACTAAAACAGTTGCAAGAGAATATGCAAGTAGGGGTATAACTGTAAATGCGGTTGCACCGGGTTTTATCACAACGGCAATGACCGATGTTCTCCCTGAGCGTATCAAGGAAGAAATGAGGAAGTTAATACCATTAGGAAGATTTGGTACAGTTGAAGATGTTGCAAATGCTGTTATATTCCTTGCTTCACCTAAATCGGGTTATATTACAGGACAGGTAATTCATGTAAATGGCGGAATGTATATGTAAATTTATAAACTAAAGAAATCTAAGTTGATTTTTATAATCTTGAAATTAAAACGGAGGTGTATTAATGGTAGAAGAAAAGGTAAAAGAAATTATAGCTAAACAACTTGGGGTAAGCGCATCAGAAGTTGTGCCTGAAGCTTCTTTTGTCGAAGATCTTGGAGCAGATTCTCTTGATACAGTTGAATTAGTGATGGCATTTGAAGAAGCCTTTGGAATCGAGATTCCGGATGAAGACGCAGAGAAAATAGTGAAGGTCAAAGATGCTATTGATTATATTAATAATAGGAAAAAATAGTGATATTTTATGAATAAAAGACGAGTTGTGGTAACAGGGGTGGGTATGATTACCCCCCTCGGACTAAATGTTGAGAGTAGTTGGCAAAATATTTTATCTGGAAAATCAGGTATAAGAAGGATTACGCAGTTTGACCCATCTAACTTTCCATGTCAGATAGCTGGAGAGGTAGACGGATTTAACCCTGAAGATTACATTGAGCCTAAAGAAGTAAAAAAAATGGATCGTTTTATTCATTTTGCCGTGGCTGCAACAACAATGGCATTAAATGATGCTGAATTAAAAATAGATAATAAAAATGCCGAAAGGGTGGGTGTTATTGTAGGTTCAGGGATAGGGGGACTACATACTATAGAACATTATCATTCAGTGTTACTCGAAAAAGGTCCGAAAAAAATAACCCCCTTCTTTATACCTATGTTGGTAATAAATCTTGCTTCAGGACAGATATCTATTAAATTTGGGGCGAAAGGTCCAAATTCAGCGGTATCTACCGCTTGTGCTACCGGTAGTCACTCAATTGGCGATGCTTTTAAGATTATTCAAAGAGGTGATGCGGATGTAATGATTGCAGGTGGTACAGAAGCTGTCATAACTCCTTTAGGTATAGGCGGTTTTACTGCGATGAAGGCTCTTTCTACAAGAAATAACGAACCTGAACGAGCAAGCAGACCATTTGATGTTGATAGAGACGGGTTTGTAATCGGAGAAGGTGCTGGGATACTAATACTCGAAAGCCTTGATAACGCAATAAATAGAGGAGCACGAATTTATGCAGAGGTAG
>CAYOJI010000010.1:3302-30132 GCA_964404225.1 uncultured Nitrospiraceae bacterium | reverse complement strand
ATGGTATGACTGCAGATGCATATCACATCACATCTCCCCCGCCAGATGCGAATGGTGCTATTAGGTGCATGGAGTTGGCATTAAGAGATGCGGGATTAAGTCCATCTGAAATTGATTATATTAATGCTCACGGAACGTCTACAAGACAAGGAGACGAGATAGAAACGAAAGCTATCAAAAATGTTTTTGGTGATCATGCATATAAGCTGGCTGTAAGTTCTACAAAATCTATGACAGGTCATTTACTCGGTGCAGCAGGAGGCATAGAAGCAGTTATAACTGTTTTAAGCATATATAAAGATATTGTTCCACCGACAATAAATCTCGATAATCCTGATCCTGAATGTGATCTTGATTATGTTCCTTATAAATCAAGGGCCATGAAAGTGAATAATGCCTTAACAAATTCATTTGGGTTTGGTGGTACAAACGCCTGTCTTATTTTTAAAAAATTTAAAGATTGATATTTTGTTATTCGCTATTTTCTATTTTGAATGTTTGATGATGATTTTTCTGAATTAGAGAAAAGGTTAGATTACCAGTTTAGGGACAAAAAGCTTCTTATCGAAGCTCTGACCCATAAATCTTTTTATCATGAAAATCCTGATAAGGCGGAAGCATACAATGAACGGCTTGAGTTTCTTGGTGATTCAGTACTTGGATTTGTTATAGTTGAGTATTTATTTTTATTAAAAGAGAAACTTCCAGAATCAATTATGGCAAAAACTAAATCCTATATAGTAAAAGAAGCTATACTTTCCGACATAGCTAAAAATATATCGCTCGGGAAATATTTGAGGCTTGGGAAAGGCGAAGAAGCTACAGGGGGCAGGACAAAAAAATCTTTGCTTGCAGATGCAATGGAAGCAATTTTTGGAGCAGTTTATATCGACAGTAACTATGAAAGTGCAAAAAGGTTAGTCCTAAGATTATTGAAAGACAAGATAGATTATATAATCAATTCGGGCGAATTTCATGACTTTAAGACAGAGTTACAGGAAAAAACACAGCTAATATTTAACACTATCCCTGAATATAAGATAGTTAAACAAGAAGGCAAGGAGCACAATAAATTTTTTACAGTAGAAGTTTACATATCCGGAGAAAAGTTTGGTGAAGGTTTTGGAAAAAGTAAGAAAGAGGCAGAAACGAATGCTGCCAAAGTAGCGCTTAACAAGCTTGAAACATTATAGGAGGTGATTATTTTGACTAAAGATCCTGTCTGTAATATGAATATAGATGAGAAAAAGGCAGCAGCCACAAGTGAATATAAAGGAATTACTTATTATTTTTGTTCGAAAATCTGTAAAGAGAAATTTGACAAAGATCCCGAAAAATATCTTTCGAAAGAAAAGTAATTTAAAACTTTCATAAATAAAAACATTCAGAATATTCTGAGGGGATTCAATTGTTATTCAATTGTTGGTAATGCATTGAGGTTACGTAGAATAAAAATTTGAATTTATTTAGAGGTGTTTATCTTCAAAGAGAGTTTTGACTTCTTTCATAAATTCATTGATATCCTTGAATTGCCGATAAACCGATGCAAATCTTACGTATGCAACTTTGTCCAATTCTCTAAGAGAAGACATTACTTCTTCTCCAATCCAACTGCTCTGAATTTCTTTAACACCAAGCCCAATTAATTTCTTTTCGATCGAATCTGTAATACCTTCAAGTGTGTCCATACCTATAGGTCTTTTTTCGCATGCCTTCTTAAGTCCAGTTAATATTTTAAGTCTATCAAAGGGTTCACGTCTTCCATCCTTTTTAATTACCATTGGGATTATGTCTTCCACGCGTTCGTAAGAAGTGAAACGTTTATTGCACTTTAAGCATTCACGCCGTCGGCGGATTGCGCTACCTTCTTTACTCGTTCTTGAGTCTATCACTTTGTCTTCTAAATTTCCACAAAAAGGACACTTCATTTTAGACAAACTCGAAATTCAAATATCGAAATCCCAAACATATAATTTTATACCTGTTTGGAATTTAGAATTAAATATTTTGAATTCTTTAAATATCAATATATTGGGAACTTTTCACAAAGGGACTCTACTTTTTTCAACAGTTCATTTATCACCGATTGCTGTCTATTATGTATTATTGATGAAATAATATCCGCTATCTCCACCATCTCTGATTCCCCCATGCCTCTTGTTGTAACACAAGGGGTCCCAAGCCTTATACCGCTTGTTATAGCAGGAGGTCTTTCGTCATAAGGTATTACATTTTTATTTACTGTTATCCTCGCCTTTTCAAGGGCCTCTTCCGCATCCTTTCCCGTTATATTCTTATTATTGAGATCAATCAACATCATATGGTTATCTGTCCCACCTGATATAATCTTAAAACCCCTATTTATCAATTCTTCTGCTAATTTTTTTGCATTTCTTATGACTTTAGCCTGATAGTCTTTAAAATCACTACTTAATGCCTCTTTTAATGCTACTGCTTTTGCAGCTATTACATGCACAAGGGGGCCACCTTGGATACCAGGGAATATCATTTTGTCGATTGCCTTTGCATATTCTGCCTTACACATTATCATCCCTCCCCTCGGACCCCTGAGAGTCTTATGAGTTGTCGTTGTCACAAAATCTGCATATGGGATTGGAGAAGGATGAAGTCCAGCGGCGATAATGCCTGCTATATGGGCAATATCTGCAAGAAGATAAGCACCTACTTCTTTTGCAATTTCAGAGAAAGCTTTAAAATCAATAGTTCTTGAGTAAGCACTTGCACCTACGACTATCATTTTTGGCTTGGTTTCAAAAGCTAATCTTCTTACTTCTTCAAGGTCAATATAGCCTGTTTCTCTATCAACACCGTATGAAAAAGTCTTATAGAAAATCCCCGAAAAGTTTACGGAAGCACCATGTGATAAGTGACCGCCGTGGCTTAAACTCATACTTAGGATGGTATCACCTGGTTTAAGCACTGAAAAAAATACTGCCATATTAGCCTGTGACCCCGAGTGCGGCTGAACATTCACATGTTCGGCACCAAAGAGTTGCTTTGCCCTTTCTATCGCAAGATTCTCTACAATGTCGGCATATTCGCACCCTCCATAATATCTCCTTCCCGGATAGCCTTCTGCATATTTATTAGTAAATACCGATCCCTGAACCTCAAGCACAGCAGGACTCGTGTAGTTCTCAGACGCAATAAGTACTATATTATTTTTTTCTCTCGCAATTTCCTTCTCTAAAGCTTCAAAAACCTCAGGGTCTGTAATTTTAAGTCTTTCAAAATTCATTTTTTAAAAGGCGTTCCTCTATTTTTCTAATTTTATTAAGTCTTGCACAGTGTCTTTCGCCTTCAAAGGGTGTATTTATCCACACTTTTACAATTTCTTTTGCAAGGTCTTTGCCCACTATCCTTCCCCCGATTACAAGAATATTAGCATCATTATGGAGCCTACTCATTTTTGCAGTAAAGAGATCATTGCATAAAGATGCACGTATGTGAGGAAACTTATTAGCTACAATAGACATGCCTATCCCTGTTCCACAAATAAGAATTCCTCTCTCGACATTTCCTTTTGAGACGGCTTCTGAAACTTTTTCACCGTAATCAGGATAATCTACAGATTCATGACTTTCAGTTCCATAGTCTATATACGGGATCTGAAGGGTTTTTAATAAATTTATAATTTCCTGTTTAAGTTCAATCCCGGCGTGATCAGCACCGATCGCAATTGTCATTTTAATATTTTAAATTTTATGTATTTTAAATATGTTAATCTTATCTGAGAAAATTACGACAAGTCAAGAATGATTTTTTATTTTTTTGAATCTTTTTCTATTCTGGGGAATAAGGCTGAACCTCTTTTTACTTTTATACCTGTTTTTAGGCCACCCCACCTTACGTCGGTGTCAAAAGATGATTTTGAAATATCTTTTTGAATATTAAGTTGTAGCCAGATTTTTTCAGCAGACGATGGAATAAATGGATAAAGGTATATTGCTATTATGCGAAGTGCTTCAGCAAGCGTGTAAAGTAAAACTGAAAGTTTATCAAGATCTTTTGTCTTCCAAAGGTTCCACGGCGCTTCATCTTCTATCAGCTTATTTGCATTGGCAATTGCAAGCCAAACTACTTCAATAGCCTGGTTGAAGGATAGTTTCTGCATAAAAATGTCAAATTCCTTATTCATGTTTTCAATACAATCTTTAAGCTGTATTTCTCTTTTGACATCTATCTTGCCATTGAAATAATCAGGAGGGAGTTCGGGTATTTTCCCATCAAAATACTTTTCGATCATCGCTAATGTTCTACTTAAGAGATTTCCTAAGTCATTCGCAAGATCCGTGTTAATCCTTTTTATTAAAGCTTTCTCAGAGAAGTCACCGTCAAGCCCGAAAGGTACTTCTCTAAAAAGAAAATATCTAAAAGAGTCTAATCCATAATCGTCTACTATTTTAGCAGGGTCTATTACATTGCCCAATGACTTAGACATCTTTTTCCCCTCAACCGTCCACCAACCGTGAGCGAAAATATTTTTTGGGAGTGGTAATTCAAGAGCCATGAGCATCGTCGACCAATAAATTGCATGAGTAGTTAGAATATCCTTGCCAATAAGTTGAAGATCAGGAGGCCACAATTTATCAGATACTTGATAGGAAAAATAAGTAGATACAATCTCGTCTTGATAGCTATTTGTTGATTGTTGATTACCAGATATTGATAATGGAGCAAGATAATGTGTTGCTGAATAATAATTTAAAAGTGCATCAAACCATACATATGTTACAAAATCGTTATCAAAAGGCAATGGTATGCCCCATGAAAGTCTAAATCTTGGCCTTGAAATACAGAGGTCACCAAGGGGATTATTTTTTAAAAAGCCTAAAACTTCATTTTTTCTTTTTTCAGGTAATATATAAGTGGGGTTAGTTTCTATATAATTTACAAGCCTATCCTTATATTTAGACATGAGGAAAAAATAATTTTCCTCCGATATCTGTTCAACAGGTCTCATACAATCAGGACACTTTCCTTCTATTAATTCTTTTTCTGTCCAGAAACGTTCATCAGGTATACAATACCATCCTGAATATTCTTTCTTAACAATTTCACCTTTTTCAAAAAGCTTTAAAAGAATATCTTGAACGGTTTTTGCATGTTCTTTGTCAGTGGTACGAATAAAGGCATCGTATTTTATATTGAGTTTTGTCCACAACTTTTTATAATTTTCAACCATAATATCAGCATGTTCCTTAGGTTTTCTGCCTTTTTCTGTTGCAGCCTTTTCAACCTTCTGTCCATGTTCATCGGTACCTGTAAGAAAAAAGACCTTTTTGCCTTTTAGCCTGTTATATCTCGCAATTATATCTGCAGCAATTGTGGTATATGCATGGCCTATATGTGGCACATCATTTACATAATAAATTGGTGTTGTGACATAAAATTTTTCTTCCATCGATTATCCCTTTTTATGATGACGATGTCGCCTTTTTCGTTTTCTTATAGGCCATCTTCTATATTTTTCTTTATGTATTTCTATTTCCGCCTGTTGAGTAGTCTGAGGTTCGGTTAATTGTTGATCCACTATTTCTTCAATCCCTGTAGGTTCACTCGAAGCCACAAGTACTTCGGTTTCTTCGTTTTCTTCAACTATAAATTCATCTGTTTCTGTTTGGGAGATATCCTCTTCAGAAGCATATGGATATTCAAAGCCCAAACAACACATCAACCTACCGCATATTCCTGATAATTTCCCTGTATTAAGAATAAGTTCTTGCTTCTTAGCCATTCTAATTGAAATAGGCTCGAAAGAAGTAAGAAATTTTTTACAACATATTTCCATCCCACATATTCCAATGCTTCCCAAAAGTTTTGCTCCGTCTCTTACCCCAATCTGCCTCATTTCTATTCTCGTTTTGAATTTTGCGGCAAGGTCTTTTACAAGCTCTCTAAAATCAATTCTTTTTTCTGCAGTAAAATAAAAAATCAGACGCTTTCTATCCAGAGTTACCTCCGTACTAATGAGTTTCATTGGAAGACCACGTGCCATTATTCTTTCGAGGCAGACTTTCATTGCCTCTTCCTCGAGCTTCAAATTTTCTATCTTCTGTTCGAGGTCTTCTTTTGTCGCCTTACGTATTATTTTCTTTAAATTTTTATCAGTCTCTTCGAGCGTCTGTCTATCTTTTACCACACTACCTATAGTAAGCCCTAATTCTGATTCCACAATTACTTCATCACCAACTTTTATATCTATCCCGTTTACCTCGAAATCATGTATCTTTCCAGAAGGTTTAAAACGAACTCCTACAATTTCAGGCATAAGATGTCTCCATCACCTTTCTCAACAAGGAACCTGTATAGTTCCATGTCAAAGATTTATTAAGGTTGAAATTAAAGTATTTCTTCAGATCAAATAATTTCTGATATGTCTCTATTATTATTTTTAGTTCTAATGATTTACTTAAAGAAATTAGATATTCTTTAATATCTATATTGATAAGATATTTTTCATCTTCTGTTATTTTTAAGACTGCCATATCCCTTAATAACAACAATATTTGCTCAAACCATTTTTCCATTTCTTCCTTTGAAGCCCAACCGTCTTTATTTGTCTTCAACATATTTTTCAGTACCGTTAAAGACCAATCCCTCTCTTCGATTAAATCTTCAGAGATTATAATTCCGGGCTTCCCCATTGATAACCTTGCGAGATTTTTTATTGTAGCATTGTCAATGCCCTTTAAATTAATTCGTGTTTTTGGGGCAACATCCGACGAATAATAATCAATAAATCTCTCTATAACATTTATACATTCATTGATTGAAAGGGGAGCAAAATCGATTCTTGTACAGCGAGACCTTATTGTTTCGGGCAAACGGTCAGGGTTTGACGATATGAGGATAATGAGGCTATCTTCAGGGGGTTCTTCGAGTGTCTTAAGAAAAGCATTTGCAGCATTTTGATTCATGAGATCAGCATCATCAACGATAACAATCTTTTTTCTGCCTTCGAATGGTTTAAGAAAAAGTATTTCGCTAATCTTTCGTATCTCTTCAATTCTAATCTGACCATCTTCAGGCAATATTAAAGAAAAATCTGGATGGACACCCCTATCTATTTTTTTACAAGAATCACACACATCGCAGGAGTCAATGAGTTTATAATCGATATCTATAGGTATTTCTGCTCCTTCTTTAATATCTTTATCTTGCATAGATACCCGATTATTAATATACCTATTCAAACAGTTAACTGCTTTTGAAAAATTAATAGCCGTATATTTTTTCCCTATGCCTGATTCGCCAGCAAATAGATATGAAGACGGGATTTTATCCCTCTGAATAGTTCTCAAGAGTATCTTTATAGCTCTTTCCTGCCCTACGATATCTTTTAAACCCATTTACTTAAGAAATTCATGACTAATTTAACTATTATGTTGTGTATAAAGGTAATATTCTTAGAAGCATCTATTAATTTTATTCGGTCAGGTTCTTTCGATGCAAGTTCTATATATCCCTTTCGGACCCTATTGTGAAACTCTATATCCTCGAGTTCAAGTCTGTCTGCCTTATTAATTCCCTGATTCCTTTTAAAACCGATTTCTACATCAAGGTCGAGAAGAAATGTAATATCTGGACGTAGAGACGAAGTGGATAATTTATCAATGGCGAAGATAATATTTAAATCTATACCCCTACCATAGCCTTGGTATGCAAAGGTAGAATCAGTGAATCTATCTGTTATAACAATAACCCCTTTATTTAAAGAGGGAATTATCACTTCATTTATGTGTTGGGCGCGTGAGGCATTATAAAGTAATAATTCAGTAACAGGTAAAATATCTCTGTTTTTTGAATCAAGTAGAAGCCTTCTTATCTTTTTCCCTATTCTTGTTCCCCCGGGTTCTTCTGTTAAAATGACTTTAAACCCTTTATCAATTAAATATTTATATAATAGATTGGCTTGTGTTGATTTTCCCGACCCTTCTATTCCTTCAAAGGATATAAAAATACCTTTCATATGGGATTACCTTTAAAATAATCTTTCAGTTTTACCAAGATATCAAATATCTTCAAAGTCTCATCTATAGTCCTCGAAGCAGTTCCACATGAGGGTGTAAGCAATATCTGGCTAATTAAAAGATCTCGAGGTAAATATTTAGAAAAATTTTTCATTATTTCATTAAATCTTTTCTTTATTGAATCGAAGGTCTCTATTTTAATAGAGTCAGTTGTTGGTACGATACCCCATGCAAGATATCCACCATGTCTTAGAAATTCTGTAAAATCTGTAGGATATAATGAAATGGTTTCTGAATAATCATAGGCGTCGAAACTGATAATCTTAACATCGCTTTTTATTACTAAAGGCCAGTCGGCTTTACCACAGCAATGGATTCCTGCAATACCTCCAGCGATTTTTATTGTGTCTGATATTTCATATAAAAGTCTCTCTGCCTCTGAAATTTCAACCCCCATATAACTCGACGTCCCAAGAGCTGAAAGAATTGGTTCATCGATAAATATTATTATGTTATCTGTATATTGTTTCAAAACTTTAATCTGCCATCTGATCTTTGCCTTTAGTACTATTAGTGAAATTTCGCGTAGTTCTTCATCAAAATAAATTAGCTTTCCTTTTGAGTCTTTAAGTCCAAGAGTAAATGTTAAAGGCCCTGTAATCTGTCCTTTCAGATAATGAAAATGTTTGTTTTTCATCTTTTCCATAAATGTATAGATCCCTGCAGAATAACTCTCAGATATCTGAATTTCGAAATCTTCTGTATATGTTTCGTAAAATTCTGTAAGGGCTTCACCATTTTTTTCTATCCACAACTTTTCATTTTTTAAATCTATTTTTAAACATGGTATCCCCTCAGAGAATTGTGGAATCATAAACTCAAAAAATCCTCTTTTTGGAAGTTGTGGCCAAAAAGGAATATCAAATGTCCGTAATATAATATTACACGCTTCATCAGCATCAGTATGGGGAAGACTTCCTATGCCTGTTGTTGAAAAAGGTTTAATCATAATTTAAATATTATGGATAAATATTGGATTATGGCAGGACATTTATACCCCCATTCCTTAGAATCCAGTTACCTATAACACTCTAAATTATAAATACTATATGGAAGAGAGTTTAAATTTAAAAATTATTTACTTTTTCTCCTCTGGAATTTTGTTTTCTTTCTAAGTTTTTTATGCTTATGTTTACTCATCTTCTTTTTACGCCATTTTTTAACGTTTCCCACATATACACCCCCCTTTGTTAGTCAATATATCAATAAAATTCGAGACAACTAAATAAGCAATTCAGATTAATAAACAGCCTATTTATTATACATAAATTAAAAGGTAAGGCAAGTTAAGGTATTAAATAAATGGGTTGAGGATTATGAAGATTTTAGAGGTTTTTTAAATCCCATATAAAACTTTCGAGCAATTCTCTATCGAGCGGTTCACCTGAGAAAGACAAGGTTAACACAGGTAATCCTGTCCGCTCTGAAATCAAGCCTAATTGGGTTTCAGCAATCCTTGTGGGCATACATTCGAAAGGTCCAACCACGACAGTCCCTGCGATTTCTCTTTTCTGCCATAGTAACAAAGGTAACCCTATGGTTAAAGCTGATTCACCAAAAGGTCGGAGCTTGCTTAAATAAGGTTTTGCAACCTTCAGTATTTCCTCTATGCTGTGGTCATGTGGCCAGTTAAATGTCTTGGCGAAAATTTCATAAAGTTCATGTTCGATTTTCCGTTGTAATAGCCACGTCAAATATACCTTCCATCTTTTTTGTTTCTGAATAGTTAGCCTTTTTCTCCTTTGGTAAGTTGTATAGTTTATCCATTCTCTGAATGGAGCTAACTTTACTTTTGCCCCAAGCGCCTCGAGCTCTTTAATTACATAGTTATTTGAAAAATCGTCCAATCTAACATAAATCTCTCCTGTCACAAGAATCTTTGGTCTTTTATTGCCATTAATCTGGGGTATTCTTCTAAATTCTTCAGCTGCCCTCTTCGCAATACTCTTCATCCCCCATAGATTTTTGCGTCCTGACCAGTCATTGGGAGAGCTTAAGATTGTCTTTTCAGTTTCGATTAAATATTTCTCAAATACTTCTTCGCTATCTCCTTGTATTTTTTCACATGGCCTTGTCTCCATTAAGGCATCTCTTAAAAGATCCAGTAGAACAATAGCTGCCCACGATTTACCCGTCATCGATGAACCTATTTGTTCACTGAATTTATAACCCGTCTCCGAATCAGGGGAAACAACCTTCACCCTTTCCGCTAATCCAAGTCTTTCGAGTATAATTTTTGTGAGGAGTTGGTATTGTCCAAAACGGCAAGGACCACCTGCCTTAGGCATAAAGTAGTAAAATTTTTCTTGATTATCCCTGATATATTTCAATAAATTTCCTATTGTCACAATCATAGGTAAACATTCCTTACCAGATGTATATTTTCTACCAATTTCTAATGCCTCATGATCTGCTATAGGTAATGCCTCACTATCTATGCCAACAGCAGATTTAATAAGTGCAGCAAGAATTCGAGCACCTTCTCCCATCCGAGGTATAAGCACCTTACGATTCTTCTCAATGGTACTTAAGATTTGTTCTTTAATTTCAAATTCTCTTAAATCGGGAAGTTTGATATTATCAAACTTTTTACTCGATTGATAATCTTTAATGTTGTATAAAAAGGCTTCGATCCTTGTTTTAAAGCCTGCTTGCCCTGTATATGCGTCTGTTTCGAGTATAGTATAGGGTTTACCGCGACTTAGATATTGGAAAAAATGTAGCAAGAAACTATCTGGCCCACAAGAATAGACCGAAAGCCACAGTGGAAACACATTATGATGTCTTCTAACCTCAAAAGTAACCCTTAAAAGGCGCTGTCCATATCCCCAATAGATATTCTCGAGAATAGGGCTGTTATTTGTTAAAGGATAACATTCTGCTGGAAGAGCTATTGCTCCTTTTTCATGAATTACTTCAGGGATACCAGCAGATAATAAAGATGAATAGATAATATATGGATGTCCTAAAACTGTAACAATAGGTACATTGTTTTTTTTAGCAAAAGATAGAGCCTCCTTCCCAATCTCCTGAAGGTCATGTTCGAATTTTTCTTGTACCCTGACAGCCTTTTTAAAGGCATTTAAAGTTTTAATTGGTGAGCAACCGATTTGTAACCCTAATTTTAAAAATTCTTCCTTATTGCTTTGATATCCGTTTTTAAAATTCAAGAATGGATGGAGTACCTTTGTGGACAATCTTGGTTTAAATAGATCCGGTGCCGCTTGTGACAAAGGACAAACATAGGATCTTTTTTCTTCCTTGAATCCAGGTATCTCGATAATTTTTGGTAAAAAGAGAAAGTCTTCTTTTTCGAGCTCTTTTGCATTTCCCGCGAGAAGCTGTAGTGGAGCGCAAAAAGTTGCTTGACAAAGTTTTGCTCCCTCTTCAATCGATTTCAATGACCTTTCCGAAGGAAGTTTAACCTTGAAGCCCAATTCTTGAAAGAAGGTAATCACAAACGGCAAAATTTCTTCTGTCTCCAGCCCCCGCGCAATGCCGATGGTTTTATTTGAATCTTTTTGTTCATTGTTAATTAATCTCGAGAGCAACTTTTCCCTTTCAATAAATGGCCTTGGCGCTATAGACATTAGAGTGGTCTTCCCGACTTTTTCATATTTATCACATGCACCGCCCCAGAAAAATTTACCTGTTTTATCCCCTGTGTGAACAGTAATAACCTGAATTGGGCACAAATTGCCTTCAACGCAACCCTCTTTGGACTGACAGCGAAATTCTTTCCTTTCTAAAACCCGACTTTCAAGAAAATTCTTTAAGTTAATGAATGGCTTTGAATCTAACTTTCTTCCTATTTCATTTTTTGTCAAAAGAGCTATCCCTAAAGCCCCCATACTGCCGGGCGAAGGAGGAACTACTATTGGTTGCCCTGTTACTTTTGCTAATGCACATGCTAAAGCGAGATTTTCAGCGGGTTTGCCTTGGAGAAAAATTTTCTGACCATAATCTCGAAGTCCTTTTACTCTGTTATTGTAGTTGAGTATAATTGAATAATAGAGTCCTGCAACTATCTCCTGAATACTTGCACCTTTCCTCTTTGCTTCATCAATTTGTTCTGCAACAAAAACAGCGCAATGCTGTCCTAAATCTGCTGCACGTGGTGATTGAAGAGCCATTTCACCAAAATACTTCACATCATCAATACCCAGAAGTTGCAGTTGTTCTGCTAAAAAAGAACCTGTTCCTGCAGAGCAAACTGTATTCATGCAAGAATCAATTACACGTCCCTTTTCGAGGCGTATAAATTTAGCATCTTGACCACCGATATCAACAACGGTATCCACTTCTGAATCAAAATATAGTGCACCATGAGCATGTGCCGCAATTTCGTTAAGAACAAAGATTTGATCATGGCATTCTGCTGGCAAGGAAACCCTGAAAAGAGATGCCACAATCTCCCTGCCCGAGCCAGTACACCCAACGGCTTTAATCCGATTGAAATAATCCAAGGGTATTCTTCGAACTAAATTTTGAGCTGCTTGAACTGGTTGTCCCTTTGTTTCTCCATAGACTTCAAAGATAGGAGTTTTACCAATAATAACAAGCTTTGAGCCTGTTGAACCAATATCCAAGCCTAAGATTAGATTTTCATTATCTTCTCCATGACTATGATAATTAATTTTTCTTACCATATTAAGATAATTTCTTAAAGGAGGCAAATAATTTAGAGGAGAATCAACCCTGGTTTGAGCAAGTTTTTCCCCTTTTCCTATTAATGCTGCGCCTAATGCCTCAAAGAATAAGGCATGAGGGGGAACTTCTACTTTAACATTAGGTAAACTTTGCTTGATAGTATGGACAATTCGATTTGAAACAGACAATCCACCGATGAGTAAAACCCTTGACGAGATTTGTGATTTCATCGCTAATGAAACTACATTCCTTGCCGAAGAATCCAATAAACCAGCTATTACCTCATTAATTTTATTTCCTTGATTTAATAGGTGGGTGAAATCCGTTTTCATCGTCACTCCACAACGAGAAGTAATTTCTAAGCCTTTCGCGTTTTTTGTAATCGCGTCAATATCCAAAATCTTTAATCCTACACGATTTAGAATCTGGTCAAGAAAGCTGCCAACCCCAGCTGCACATCGAGGATTTTGTCTGAATTCACTTAATGTACCATCTTTTACCCTTAGTACTGAAAAACCACCGCCACCTAATCGAATTACAGTTACCTCTTCATTAGGGTAAAGAAAGCGCGCAGCCTTTTCTTGAGCAACCTTTTCAACAACAGAAGGATACGGCAAAAGTCTTCGAAATCTACCAGTAACTATAATTTGATCTTTTTCGCTAATTTGCCATTCGCCTTTCAGGATCTGCCATAGTTTTTCTATATCCTGTCGATGTTTTTTCCAAAAAGTTTTAATAATATTTTTTTCACTATCGAGTAAGACTGCTTTAAAGCTTATCTTTCCTATATCTATACCTATAGTATGTTGGGTAGACATCCTCAAAAATTATAACACATCATTACTGTCCAAAATATTTTAAAAAATAGATATGGCTCAATTTCATAAGCAAAATAAACTACCTTTTTCTATGTTAATAACTTTATCTGACTATAATGTCTATTCATAATTCATTAACTGAGGCTTCCGCTTCGACTCCAGCCTCATCGAGGTTACCCGTGATTTTGCTTCTGAAATCGAGCCATATCTCTTACTTTATGAAAGTTTGAAATATTTATTTTGGACAGATATGATAACACATAGAAAATATTTGTAGATAAAGAAGGATTATCTTAAACTCCGTATGCAAGGAAAAAATCTGTATGTAACCTTTTCCTTATATAGGATATATTCAATTCCAAAATGTTTGATCAATTCTTTTTCTTCGAGTGGGATAATAATCGAATTAACTATGATAAAATCTACTAATGTAATAACACCCACAACAACTACCTCTGATAAGAGAAAAACTCCTAAAAATATTAATGTATGGGCAAAATATGTAGGATGTCTCATGATTGAAAAAGGACCCTTCGTAATTAACTTCCTTTTGACTTTTGAAGATATCTCGGGCACACCTATTATTCCCAATAGACTTAATAACCTTGCTGTCCAGATGTGCAAAATCAAGCCAACGACTAAAAGTGTAATGCCTATAATGTTTATTAACGTAGGAAAGACTATTTTTAATTGGAGAAGATATCCTTTATTTATATAAATACATAATGTGAGAGGTAACCATATAAGGATGAATATCAAATATGTTAAAAGGCCAAGTTTTTTAAAAAAATTAGTTGAAATATGGACAGGTATCCAGAAAAGTGGTATAACAAGCCAAAAAAGAATGGTCATAATGGCAAGAAAATCGCTTAACATTTAATAGGTTTTTTTAGAATTTCTAAGACTTCTTCATCTGAAAGATCATACCAGTTTATGTATGCATCAGCTACAGCAAATGGGAACCCACTCCTAATATTAAGACAAATAATTTCATCTACTTTGTTGAGCAAAAAATTTACTGTTTTTTCAGATGCCGTAGGGACAGAAACGATGATTTTTTTAGGATCTTTTCTTTTGATAAAATTGATTGCAGCAAACATTGTATAACCTGATGCAAGGCCGTCATCCACTATAATTACATCTTTGTCTTTTATCGGAGGATAGGGTTTTCCATGCCTGAATAGCATATTTCTCTGTTCGATGATCTCCTTTGTTTTTTTTATTTGGTTATTTATTTCATCTTTTGTAAGAACGAGCTGACTCAATAATCTCTCATTAAAAATTACTTCCCCATCAGGAGAAATAGCTCCAAAGCCAGCTTCTGGATTATAAGGTATCTGTATCTTTCTGACGATTACAAGATCCATGGGGATTTCAAGTTCTCTCGATATCTCTGCGGCAACAGGAACTCCTCCAGAAGGGATAGCGAAAATCATGCTTTCAGATCCTTTGAAATTTATTAATTTCTTTGCTAATAGCCTACCCGCTTCTTTTCTGTCCCTGAATACATAAAGTTTATTCCGCAAAGAAATCTCTTCGATTAATTCGCCCATAAAAAACTTATGGAAACAATTAATATAAAATGTTGCTTTTTATAAAAGATGATTTGACTTCAATATCCGTAAATCCCCTTTTCCCTTTTTAGATTTTATTAGGCTGGAACAATGTTACCTGACAAAGAACCTCTACTTCCCCTTTTTACTTAATATAGTAAAACAATATTTTCAATTATACAACTCTCAACAAAAATAGATTGACAATAGATTAGGTATTTTTTAAATTAACAAAATGCGAAAGCCATTTATAGCAGCAAATTGGAAGATGAATAAAACACTGACTGAAACAAAAATTTTTTTAGAAGAATTTATTCCTCTTGTAAAAAATGTTGCCGATGTTGACATTATTGTCGCCCCACCTTTTACTTCACTTTCTGTTGCTGCAGAACTATTAAAGGGAACTAATATTTTGTTATGTGCTCAAAACGTGTTTTACGAGGATGCAGGGGCATATACAGGTGAAATTTCTCCGCTTATGCTTTCAGACATAGGATGTAATTATGTCATTATAGGTCATTCTGAAAGAAGACAGTATTTTAAAGAGACAGATCTAATTGTAAATAGAAAAATAAAGGCTGCTAAAAGAACAGGACTTGGTGTAATATTCTGTATTGGAGAATCATTAGAAGAAAGGGAAAATGGGAAAACCTTCGATATATTACTTAGAGAGATGGAAGAGGGTCTCGACGGTGTGGACATCGAAAATTTAATAATTGCTTATGAACCAATATGGGCAATTGGTACCGGAAAAACAGCAACTCCTCAACAAGCCCAGGAAGCTCATGAATATATAAGGGAAAGACTACAATTTCTTTATGGTAAAAAAGCAAATGAATCATGTATAATATATGGCGGTAGCGTTACACCCGAAAATATAGATTCGCTTATGGCTTGTAAAGACGTTGATGGGGTATTGGTAGGCGGTGCAAGCTTAAAAGTGGAGAGTTTTACAAGAATAGTTAAATTTAGAAGATATTAGATGACAATATTTTTAACCATTATCCATATTTTTGTATGTATCTTTCTTATAGCAGTTGTTCTTCTCCAAAGTGGCAAGGGGGCAGAACTCGGCGCAGCTTTTGGAGGGTCTAGCCAGACCCTTTTTGGAAGCAGAGGTGCTGCAACCTTTTTGAGCAAAATGACAACCATCGCTGCGGTTGTATTTATGATAACTTCGCTCACCTTAGCAGTTATTTCCACAAAAGATAGCTCTGTAATTAAAAAGGTACCAACAACTCGGGAAGGAACACAAATTCCTCTCGCTCCTACCAAAGATACTAGTTCAAACCCTTTACAACAACAGATACCTGAATCACCTCAGCCACAGACCAAATAAGTACGAATTTATTTTCTGCCTAACTTTATTCATAAGAATTTGTTCACATCTGGGAGAATTAAAATTTGAGGTGGTTAAACTTCGGGATAACGCCGACAATTAACTCACGTGCAATTAAATTAACCTGAAATACAGACATTGTTCAAAAATTTATTTAACTCGATATGATTATTAAAATTCAAAACCGCTGTGGTTATGGATATTTCAATTGTAATCTTTGTAATGCGGTCGACTTTCCACTTTCTTCGTCTATTTCTATAACAATAGCAGAGAAACAACCTTCACCCTTTGCAGTTTCAAATCTCATGGGCATATTAGTAAGAAAACGATTTATGATTTGATCCTTCTCTATACCTATTATAGAATTATAAGGGCCTGTCATACCGACATCGGTAATATAAGCCGTCCCACCAGGTAATATTCTTTCATCAGCTGTTTGCACATGTGTATGGGTTCCGATCACGGCGCTAACCTTCCCATCCATAAAATATCCAAATGCCATCTTCTCAGAAGTCGCTTCAGCGTGAAAATCTATAATGATTATTTTTGTAGTACTACTAAGCTTTTCAACCTCTTCTTTACCTATTCTAAAAGGGCAGTCAATATTAGACATAAATACCCTTCCTGATAAATTGATTACTGCTACTTTCTTATTATTTGGCAATGTATAAATGATGCTCCCGTATCCGGGAACACCGGGCGGATAGTTTAATGGTCGAATTACTCTATCTATCTTTGAAATCTGTGGGATAAATTCCTTCTTATCCCACACATGATTACCTGTAGTAATTATATGAACACCAAGATTAAATATCTCGTTGGCGATCTTTTCTGTTAATCCAAAACCACCTGCGGCATTTTCTCCATTTGCAATTACTAAGTCTATCTTGTATTTATCAACTATTGAGGGAAGAAGCGCCTTTGTTGTTACTCTACCGACCTTCCCTACTATATCGCCTATAAATAAAACCTTCACCAAGATATAAAATGCAAGATAAAAGATACAGGATAAATGAATTGTATTAGTCTCGAATCATATATCTTATATCTTGAATGGATAATCATTTTGCATATTCAACAAATCTTGATTCTCTAATCACTGTAACCTTTATTTGCCCCGGATATGTCATCTCCGACTCTATTTTTTTTGCTAATTCTCTCGACAACATCGAAGACATTTCATCACTCATATCCTCGGGCTTCACTATGATTCTTATTTCTCTTCCTGCTTGAATAGCATAACATTTCTCTACACCTTTATATGAAAGTGCCATTTGTTCAAGTTTTTCAAGTCTCTTAAGATAATTCTCGATACTCTCCTTTCTCACGCCCGGACGGGCAGCTGAAAGGGCATCAGCGGCAGCAACAAGAGCTGCCTCGACGGTTGCTGGCTCACCTTCTCCATGATGAACGAGTATTGCATTCACAACCTTAGGACTCTCACCATATTTTTTTGCTATATTGGCCCCTATTTCTTGATGCGAACCCTCAAATTCATGGTCTACAGCTTTACCGATGTCATGCAAAATGCCTGCACGTTTTGCTAATTTTACATCTACTTTAAGTTCACCTGCCATAATTCCCGCAAGATATGCTACTTCTCTTGAATGTTGAAGAACATTTTGGCCATAGGATGTACGATATTTTAATCTGCCAATAAGCTTTACGAGTTCAGGATGAATACCCGATAGACCAAAATCGAAAACAGCTTTCTCTCCTTCTTCCCTTATATAGGCTTCTACTTCTCTTTTAACTTTTTCTACAATCTCCTCAATCCTTGCAGGATGTATCCTTCCATCGTTTATCAGCTTCTCGAGGGAAAGCCGCGCGATTTCTCTCCTTACAGGATCAAAAGTAGACAGAGTTACAGTTTCGGGTGTGTCGTCAACAATAAGGTCAACACCAGTTGCGGCTTCAAGTGCCCTAATATTTCTTCCCTCTCTGCCAATTATTCTTCCCTTCATTTCATCATTTGGAAGTGTTACAGAGGTAACAGTGGCATCAGAAACATACTCACTTGCATATCTCTGAATAGCAAGCCCTATTATTTCTTTTGCCTTCTTCTCCCCGTTTTCTCTTGCCTCATCTTCTATCCGTTTAGCCAGCTTTGCCGCTTCAAACTTTGATTCTTCCTCAACTTTTCTTAAAAGTTCAATTTTTGCCTCTTCAGAAGTCAATCCGGATATTTTCTCTAATAAAGCAGTCTGCTCTTTAATAAGCCTACTATATGTATTTTCTTTTTCCTGTATAATCCTTTCCTTAGTTGTATAGTCTTTTTCCCTCTTTGATAGTTCTTGTTCCCTCTTTTCAAGTTGTTCGAATTTTCTTTCGAGCATCTCATCCTTTTGTCGCAATCTTTTATCAAGATGATTAAGTTCAGAACGTCTTTCCCTAAGCTCCTTTTCAACTTCCGCTTTAGCTTGATAAACAATATCTTTTGCCTCTATCTGTGCCTCTTTTTTAATCCTTTCAGCTTCCTTATGAGCCTCCTCTATTATCCTTTCTTTCTCTTTCTCAATCTCAAGTTTTTTATTCTTTAGTTTTGTGTGGAAAATAAAGATAAAAGCAAAACTGGCTACAAGAGTGAGCAAAATCGCTATCAATAAGTATACTATCTGATTCATCTATAACAAACCCCCTTCCTACCAATTTCCCTATAAGTAGAGGGATATTGAAATTATAAAAACAAAAAAGACTTTAGGGTGTTGCTTAAAATGGCTGGTTTATGACTTAAAACAGAATTTTGGAGTCAAAAATTTTTTAAATTTGTATATAATTTCACGTAAATCCTTTATTACAATTTTATTCTTAATACTCCATTTGGATATAAATGTCATTTTTACCAGCCTTGAAAATAATAAACCCACCCTGCCGTGTAAGGAGAAATTAGATCTGCCTAAAAAATAGGTGGGTGCCCTGAAAGGGTCTTTAGGCTTCCCTGAACTTATGCAGGGCATGCACACCAACCCTTTACGCAGGCTCCCAAAAGATCTAATTTGCCAGATCAACATTTTCGCCTTATCACTAACAGGGCAGGCATATGTATTTACAAATAGCAACCTCCCTCTTCTTTTTTTATTCATGTTTTAGAATAAAATAAAAATATCTCTTATAGCAAGGGAATTTTATAAAGGGTGGTAAGCATCCAAAATTTAGTGGGTGAGATGTCCTTGAACGGACGTTACGAAAATTTCGGGACGGTAGTGTAAAATCTTTGTGTAAAAATATTGTAAAAGAAAAATAAGAGGGGTGTATTCTCCATTGTTGTTATAGAGAAAAAAGGAGGGAGGATACACCCATGTCATTAAAGGAACTGACAAAGGATTAATAATTTTTGGGAGGTAGAAGAAGAGGCAGCGATAGCATTTAGGAAAAGCTTTATAGAGAGTGCGCTTGAAGAAGAACGGATGATGCTAATAGACTGCACATTTTATGAACGCAAAGCGGAGCGTAATAATTATCGTAATGGTTACCGGAGGAGGTGGATAACCCGTCATCTGAATGAATAATGAGGGAAACAGCCCTTAAAAGAATTTACACAAAATCGTTGACATTATCGACAATAAAAAATTATTGACATTTAATTAAAATTTATTTTATAAAAAATTAGCACTCTAAATCCGAGAGTGCTAACTCTCGAATCTTTCGACAAAATTTAAAGAGGAGGTGTAATATTATGTTGTGGACAGACTTAGAGAGATTCTTTGATCCTTGGCGTGAACTCGAAAATCTTGAGCGTGAATTTTCAAGATGGCTATCGCCATCGAGGGTTGAGTTTCCACCAGTAAATATTTGGATAACTGATGAAAATGCTGTCATCACAACCGAAATCCCTGGTATCGACCCTCAAACAGTAGACATCTCGCTTGTAGGAAGAACCCTTACTTTAAAAGGCTCTCGTCCATCAGAAGAAATTAAAGAAGACGAATCCTATCATCGAAAGGAAAGATGGCATGGTCAATTTTCAAAAACGATCAAGCTTCCCTTTAATATCGAAGGGAATAAGGTAGGTGCACGTTTTGTCAACGGGATTCTCTATATAAACCTGCCGAGAGCAGAAGCCGATAAACCTAAGAAGATTAGTATAAAAACAGAATAAGGGGGTGATAAAATGGTGGAAGTAACAAAAGAGGTTCAAAAGAAAGAGGCTGAGACACCTGAGAGAGGTGAACGCACAAGGGCAAAAAAAGTTTATAATCCTGCAGTAGATATTATCGAAAGGAAAGATGATATTATCGTTATAGCAGATATGCCAGGAGTAAACGAAAAAACTGTTGACATTACACTCGAAAAAAATATCCTTACTATTTATGGAAAGGTAAACTATGAGATACCTGAAAACCATAGATTATACTTATCCGAATATGGAATTGGAGATTATCAAAGGGTATTTACAATCAATGAAGAGATAGATAGAGACAAGATTCAGGCCTCTGTTAAAAATGGTGTTTTAAAAATAATACTTCCAAAGGCAGAGATTATGAAAACAAAAAAGATAGAAGTTAAAGCTGAATAGTATTAATAATTTATTAAAAGAAAGGAGGTTATCTAATGGCAGGTAAAAATCTTACCCCCTCTATCAAAAAAAGTTTACCCATTAAGCGTGAAGAACGAGATATCTTCTCCCTCTTCCGCGAGGAGATGAACAGACTTTTTGACAATTTTTTCCGTGGGTTTGAGATAGAACCTTTTGGTACCTTCAGACCAAGTGTGAATGTAGTAGAGGACGAAAAAGAGATAAGGGTTTCTGCTGAGCTCCCAGGTATAGACGAAAAAGATATAGAGGTTTCACTCAGTAAAGATTCACTAACAATCAAGGGTGAAAAAAAGGAAGAAAAGGAAGACAAGGGTAAAAATTATTATCGTATGGAACGCTCTTATGGATCATTCAGTCGGACTATTCCCCTGCCGGTAGAAATAGATGCCGACAAGGTTAAAGCACAATTTAAGAAGGGTGTACTTACTGTAACACTTCCAAAGACAGCAAAGGCTATTAAGGAAACAAAGAAGATTCCTGTTAAAGCTGAATAAGATATTCTAAGATAAGAGCCGATATCGTCAAGTTTTTTAAGAACTAAAAACATATCGGCTCTTATTTTTTAACCATAAATGCGATTATTTGGTTAATCTGGATAGCAAAATTATTAGGTCAATAAAAATTGAATACATTATCATTCCATAAAATAAAATCTCTAATACCTTTCGTTATGATGGGCTTCTCTTCCATTCTTATCCAGATAAGTATATTACGGCTTCTTCTCTCAACCTTCTCAGGTAATGAACTCGATATAGGGATTACCCTATCTTTTTGGCTTGTAACTGTTGGACTTGGTAGTTTTTTAGGACGAAAGATAAAAAGAAAAGACTTCTTTGCATATTCATTCATTATAGTCTCAATCCTTGCAATTCCTACAATTCTTGCAATTAAATCCATAAGGCCGATTTTATCTATACAAGCAGGAGAAGTAATTTCTCTCTTTCATATCATCAATTCAACTGCTATTGTAATTTCACCCATTTGTTTTATTTTAGGCACTCAATTCCCTTTATCAGTTTTATATTCAGAAAACCCAAAGGCAGGTGGTTTGATTTACGGGCTTGAAGCAATCGGAGCTTTTGTGGGAGGCCTATTATTTACCTCCTTTATATCGTCGAGAATAAATGCCTTCAATTTATTCTTGTTTCTTTCTCTACTCAATATCTTTATAGCATCATACATCTTAAAGAAAAAATATCTATTATTTTTCTTTGTTATCCCTTTATCTTTATATTTATTATTTTACCAAACAGTACCTAACTTACCTTGGAAAGGGCTCCATGTTTTAAAAACAAAGGAATCAAGGTACGGAGAAATAATAGTTATAAAACTGCATAACCAATCAAGTATATACCTTAATGGCCATCTCTTTTTTACATACCCTGATACATTAACTGCTGAGATGAAGACTCATATCCCTATGACCCTACATCCTTTACCTTTAAATATACTCGTCATTGGGGGCTCACCCTCTAATCTAAGAGAGATTATGAAATACCCTGTAGAAAAAGTTGATTTTATAGAAATAGACCCAGAAATTGTTAAAATCGCTTTTAATTTGATTTCTAAAGAGGACAAAAATATATTGAAAAACCATAAATTAAATATAATTATTGGAGATGGCAGAAAATCTATAAAAAAGATAAATAAAGCCAAATATGATCTCATATTCGTAAACCTCCCACCTCCATATACAGCCAATATAAATAGATTCTATACAATAGACTTTTTTAGAGAAGCAAAAAGCGCACTTAAAAGAGACGGGATCCTTGTACTGAATCTACCAGAATCAACAGGTTATATCGGGAGAAAAATGCAGGTATCAAACGGTTCTATATACAATTCTCTTAAATCTGTCTTCGATTATGTAGAGGTAATCGCGCAAGAATATGGGGGGTTATTTGCGTCAATGTCTCCAATAAATATCAAGCCTGAAATCCTTGAAAAAAGATTCTCGCAAAGAAAAATTCCTACACAACATTTCCATCAATATATATTCTATGATGCATTTTTTGCATTTAATGTTGATTATGTGAAAAAAAGACTTCGTGAAATAAGATATACAAACACTGATCTCAAACCCTCTACCTATCTTTACTATCTAATCCTATGGACAGAAATTTATGGAGGTAAAATTCTAAATTCTCTACTTGTAATTAAAAAATGGCACATATTTCTTTTTTTATCAGTTATTTTTATACCTACCTTGTTTTTAGCGTATAGAAATCCTTTAAGGGTTGTCTATTTCTCTATCTTCACTACAGGCTTTTCAAGTATGGTATTTATGGTCTCATTAATCCTTGCGTATCAGTCATTTTATGGTTACATATATGAGACAATAGGTTTACTAACATCGACATTTATGCTCGGTATATGGATAGGAACAATAATAACAAAAAATACTAAACAACCGTTAAGGACTTTATTATATCTCGAATTTTTAACCGTAATCCTTGCGATAATATCAATATGGTTCTTCAAAACAGAATTCTTTTTCTATCTATTAATATTATTTTCAGGAACAATAACAGGTGGGCAGTTCAACACAGCAAATCTTACTACAATCAAAATTGAGACAGCAGGAATAATTTACGGTTTAGAACTTATTGGCTCATTTATTGGGGCATTTATTTCCACAATAATATTAATTCCGATTTCAGGTATTTACAATACACTATTATTTATAGCAGGGATAAAAGTATTCTCTGCGTTTCTAATATTCTCATCACTTTCTCATAGATATATGAAATAAAGGTTAAATAATTTTATAATAGTTTATGTCTAAAATAGTTCAGTGCGAACTCTGTCCAAATGGCTGTGTCCTTGACGTTAATGATGTCAGTAGATGCAGGACAAGGATAAATAAGAACGGAACATTATATAGTCTCGTTTATGGAAAACCTTGCGCTGTCCACATAGACCCTATAGAGAAAAAACCATTTTCTCATTTTCTTCCCGGAACAACTGCATTTTCTATTGCGACCGCAGGATGTGTGCTTCAATGTAAATTCTGCCAGAACTGGCAGATATCACAAGCAAGACCCGAAGATACAGATACTTACGACCTTCCACCTGATAAGGTTGTTCAGAATGCTATCTTTTACAAATGTAGATCAATAAGCTATACATATACTGAACCTACTGTTTTTTATGAGTATATGTATGATACAGCAATAATAGCCAAGAAAAAGGGTGTAAAAAACACAATGCACTCATGTGGTTATATAAATGAAAAACCTCTACGGAAATTAACAAAATATATGGATGCAGCTAATATAGATTTAAAGGGGTTCTCCGAGGATTTCTATGCTAAAAACTGTAATGGAAGCCTAAAACCTGTTCTAAATTCTTTAATTGTATTGAAGCAAGAAAATGTTTGGCTTGAAATTACGAATCTCGTTATCCCAACCCTTAATGATGACATAAAACAAATTAAAGATATGTGCAAGTGGATAATAAAAAATCTTGGATCTGATGTGCCAATTCATTTCTCAAGATTCTTCCCCCATTATAAACTAATGAATTTACCACCAACACCATTAGAAACACTTATACAAGCCAGAAAAACAGCGATGGATGTAGGACTAAAATTTGTTTATATTGGCAATATAAGACATGAAGCAGAAAGTACGTATTGTCCCGAATGTAAAAAAATATTAATAGAAAGGATAGGATATTTTATAAAGCAGAATAATATTAAAAACGGGAAATGCGGTTTCTGCGGGAATCGTATTCCTGGCGTATGGAGTTAAAGATGGGAAGAAGAGAATTTTTAAAAATAATTTTAACAGGCGCTTTTTTCCCCTTTTTAGCAAAAAAAGCTTTTTCAGAAAATAAATATGATGTAAAACTTAAAAAAGCGATGTTTTGGAAAAGAGTGGATTCAAAATGAGAACAAATTTTATCTTTTTTATCAGCTTAGTGGTCTCTTTAATTATACCTCTTTCTATAGGTTGCGCAGAGAATATAAAAGAGCCTTCGGTAGCAGGTATTTTTTATCCCTCAGATCCTAAAGAATTAAAAGAAACAATTAACACATTTTTTTCAAAGGCAACAAAAGTTGAGACTGAAGGAGATCTCATTGCCCTAATTTCACCACATGCTGGTTACAGATATTCGGGACAGGTTGCAGCTACAGGATTCAAACAGATAAAAGATAGTAAAAAGAATAAGATAATATTGATAGGCCCAAGCCATCATGTTCGTTTTAAAGGTGCATCAGTTTTCACAAAAGGAAGTTTTAAGACACCCTTAGGTAATATAAAGATAGATGAAAAGCTCGCAAATAGTTTATTAAATGATGATGCAGATGTTAAATTTTTCCCATATGCCTTTGAAAAGGAACATTCTATAGAAGTACAACTACCATTTTTACAAATGACTGTGAAAGATTTCACAATCATACCAATACTAATCAGCACTCCAACAAGACAGACCTTAGAACATCTTATATCAAGTTTATCAAAAATAATAGATGAAAATACTCTAATAATTGCAAGTACGGACCTTTCTCATTATCATGATTATCAAACAGCGAAAGAGATGGATGGGAAGATTATCTCATCTATTCAAAGATTATCCACGATGGAAACAGAAAATCTTTTGAGAAACGGCAAATCTGAACTGTGTGGAGCTTTTCCTGTTCTTATTACCATTGAAGTAGCAAAAAGAAAAGGAGCAAATATTGGAGTACTTTTCAAATATGAAAATTCAGGGGATGTTACCGATGAAAAGAATAGTGTTGTTGGATATGCTTCTATTGGCCTGTTACGTAATCCCCTCACAAATTCGGAGAAGGATGAATTACTTAAAATAGCAAAAAAGGCTATAGATGAATATGTTACAAATGGTAAAAGCCTTAGTCTGGAGATACAAAATCCAAAGTTAAAATCTGACGGTGCAGTTTTTGTGACGATAAAGAAGAATGGTGCCCTTCGGGGTTGCATTGGTCACATACAACCAATAATGCCTCTCTATCAATCTGTTCTAAAAAATGCCATTGCAGCATGTTCGAGTGATCCAAGGTTCCCACCTTTAACAAAAGAAGAATTAAAAGATATAGAAGTAGAAATTTCTGTATTATCCCCTTTGAATATAGTAGAAAATATTAATGATATTCAGATAGGCAAGCATGGATTAGTTATAAGTAAAGGATCACGCCACGGGATTCTTCTTCCTCAGGTAGCCATAGAAAATAGATGGGACAGAGAAACATTTCTCGAACAGCTATGTTTTAAGGCTGGCTTACCTTCACAGGCGTGGAAGGAAGCTGAACTATATTCATTTACCGCTGAGATAATAAAATGACCTTCGTAAAACATTTCTAACAAATTATTAACATACTTTTTACAAGAAATATTCTTCAAAATCAATATATTATAAAATTTCATTTTTTTCACTTGACATATACAATATATTGTGTTTAAATTCTTAAAATGCAATTTTTTATACAAGTTATTGATAAACAGAATTATTAATTTTTTAAAATAAAAAAGGGAGGTTTTATGGATTTAATCAAAGGACTTAATCTTTCGCCAAATGCATTAAAAGTTCTCGAAAAAAGGTATCTAAAAAAGAATGAGGAAGGAAAGGTGGTCGAAACACCAGAAGGTCTTTTCAGAAGAGTCGCAAAGGCAATCGCAGAGGCAGATAGGCTTTATGGAAAGTTAGAGGCAGAGGTAAAAGATATAGAGGAAGAGTTTTACAAAATGCTTACTTCCTTTGAGTTTCTTCCTAACAGCCCTACCCTAATGAATGCGGGAAGAAGGCTTGGGCAATTAAGCGCTTGTTTTGTAATTCCTATAGAAGATTCTATGGAATCTATATTCGATGCTGTTAAAAGTACAGCGATAATCCATAAATCAGGAGGAGGAACAGGA
>CAYOJI010000010.1:0-3292 GCA_964404225.1 uncultured Nitrospiraceae bacterium | reverse complement strand
AAATTAAGACCAATGGGAGACATCGTTTGATCAACAAACGGTATCTCTTCGGGACCTGTATCTTTTATGACAGTTTTTGATACAGCCACAGAAGCTGTAAAACAGGGAGGCACAAGAAGAGGTGCAAATATGGGTATCTTAAGAATTGATCACCCTGACATTATCAAATTTATTACTTGCAAAAATGACAATTCAAAATTCAATAATTTTAATATCTCCGTAGCACTAACCGACGAATTCATGAAAGCTGTAGAGGAAGATCGAACCTATGATCTTATTAATCCTAGGACTAAAAAAGTAACGAATACCCTGAAAGCGAGAGAAGTTTTTAATCTTATTGTTGAACATGCATGGAAAAATGGAGAACCTGGTATCGTATTTATTGACAGAGTTGATGCGTCTAATCCCACGCCTCATGTTGGACATATAGAGTCAACCAATCCTTGCGGTGAACAACCTCTTCTTCCCTACGAATCTTGCAATCTTGGCTCGATTAATCTCTCTAAGATGGTAAAGGCTGATATCGCTGAAATTGATTGGGATAAGCTCAGAGATATAACTTGGAAGGCAGTGCATTTTCTCGACAATGTAATCGATGTAAATAAATATCCTCTTCCAAAGATAGAAGAGATGACAAAGGCTAACAGAAAGATAGGTCTCGGAGTGATGGGATGGGCAGACATGCTTATACAACTTGGTATTCCTTATAACTCTGAGAGGGCAGTAAAACTTGCTGAAGAGTTAATGGGATTTATACAAAGAGAAGGCAAATTGGCATCATCTGCACTTGCAGAAGAACGCGGCGTCTTTCCCAACTATAAAGGAAGTATCTATGATGGGAAAATTCGCCTAAGGAATGCTACAGTTACAACCATCGCGCCGACAGGAACGTTGTCAATAATTGCCGGGTGCTCATCCGGGATCGAACCTCTTTTTGCAGTATCTTTTGTAAGAACTGTGATGGAAGGCACAAAGCTCATTGAGGTAAATCCTTATTTTGAAAAAACTGCAAAGGAACGTGGATTCTGGTCAAGGGAATTAATGGAAAGAGTTGCAGAAAAAGGCTCGATACAGGATTTCGATGAAATACCAGATGATATTAAGGCAGTCTTTGTAACTGCTCATGACATTTCACCTCTTGAACATATTAGAATGCAGGCGGCTTTCCAAAGATATGTTGATAACGCTGTATCAAAAACAGTTAACTTCCCAAACAAAGCAACCCCAAAAGATGTTGAGGAAGTATATCTCCTTGCATATAAGCTTGGTTGCAAAGGTGTTACTGTTTATAGAGATGGTTCAAGAGAACAACAAGTTCTGACAAAGGGAAAAAATGAAAAACAATATGAAAAAGAAAGAAGACAAAAGATAGTTCCTAAAAAGAGACCCGAGGTAATCAAAGGCACTACAAGACTTATGAAAACAGGATGTGGTAATCTTTATGTAACCATTAATGAAGACGATGAAGGACATCTATTCGAACTTTTCACATCAATGGGTAAGGCAGGCGGCTGTGCTGCAAGCCAATCAGAGGCAATAGGTAGGTTGGTCTCCCTTGCCTTCAGATCAAACATAGAGCCAGATGAAGTCATTAAGCAATTGAAAGGTATATCATGTCATTCTCCGATCTGGCATGAAGGGGGAAAGATACTTTCTTGTTCAGATGCGATTGCAAAGGCACTCGAGAAATACCGCACTAAAGGTGAAAAGGGCAATGGTGATAGATATAAGGTTATTATGCTCATGGGTGCATGTCCAGAATGCGGAGGTGCTGTTGAACGTGAAGGTGGATGTCTTGTATGTCATAATTGTGGATTTACAAAATGTGGGTAAAAAATTAACCATCACATGAGTTAATCCAAATAATGTTCAACTTCAATCATTTTAAGGTCCTTACTTTTGATTGCTACGGAACCTTGATTGACTGGGAGACGGGTATTCTATCTACACTCCGAATGATTCTTGCAAATCATTATATAGTTCTATCAGATGAAAAGATCCTCAAAACTTACGCAGAACTTGAAGCGCAACTCGAAAAAGGAATATTTCAGAATTATAAATCTATTCTTAAATGTATTGTTGAAGGATTTGGAAAAAAATTTGGGTTTGAAGCAGGAGAATTTGAAAAAATCTATCTTGTAGAATCTTTAAAGTCCTGGCAACCCTTCCCTGATACAGTTGATGCATTGAAAACACTAAAAAAAAGATTCAAGCTCGGCATAATATCGAATATTGATAATGATCTATTTTCCTATACAGAGAAGCATCTACAGATATCCTTTGATTGGATAATAACGTCAGAATATGTCGGTTCTTATAAACCCTCTTTAAATAATTTTATTAAGGCAATCGAGATCGTAGGGATACCAAAAAATGAAATCTTACATATTGGACAAAGTATATATCACGACATTGCACCTGCAAAAAAGCTTGGCCTTTCGACCGTATGGATAAATAGACATCACGGGGAAAAAAGTCCCTATGGAGCAACCCCATCTGCAGAGGCAGAACCAGATTTGGAAGTCCCTGACTTAAAAAAATTGGTAGAAAAAATGAAAATATAAAACACCCTAATCGGACTAAATGGTCTTTTCATATTATAGCCGCTTAACACCCAGTCAAAAATGCGAATATGATAAAAGTGACGAAATAACTTCTGTGAAAATACCTAACCCGTCAGAACTTCATGCCCTTATTCATGGTCTAAGAAGGGCACTCGAAAAAGAAGATAAGATAGAAACAGAAAGAATCTCTCAGAAGATTATCTCAACACTGACTGCCCGCCTCGGTATCCCAAATATCAAGGTGAAGGTGCTCGCGGTCAGACCACGTAATTCAAGAGGTGAACTTCATGGTCTATATAATCCTTCATCAGGACAACTTCCTACAATTATATATGTGTGGATGCGGACAGCACGGCAAAAAAGGGTGATTGCCTTTAAGACCTTTCTGAGGACAATTCTTCATGAGTTTTGCCATCATCTCGATTATGAATATTTAAGATTTACATATTCTTTTCACACAGAAGGATTTTATAAACGCGAGTCGAGCCTTTTCCATCAACTCGTAACTAAGGTTTCACCTCGCCATCCTGCGAATCATAAATCATGAAGCGTAAAATGTGCTTTTACTCTTAAGCCTTGCTCTTTGCGCTTTATGGTTTTAGGTTAAAAATCAAAGCATGAAATTCACTATAAAGAAAAAATCGAAAATATTTATTTTTATCTCTTTGCTATAATTCACTACTGTCCGCTTAAAATAGAGACTGTTGCGCGTCAGGTTCTCTAACTTT
>CAYOJI010000009.1:0-32694 GCA_964404225.1 uncultured Nitrospiraceae bacterium | reverse complement strand
GCATGAAAGAGGCGGGTTACAGCGTAAATCCTCCAAAGGACGGCAAGGAATTGATTGAAACAATTATGGAACGAAAGGCAATATCAGAATTTAGATGGACCACGGTTGAAGAGATAGTTGAAAAGGGTGGAGCATTAGCTTTTGTGGAAAAGGAGAAGTATTTGGAATGGTTTAATGAGCTTCCTGAAAAAACTCGTTTTCGCATGATTGAATCATGGGGTAATCCTCCTGGAGAGTATAAAAGTGGGATTCCACCAGCCATGCTTTATAATGGCAAAATAGTTATTACAGGATTAGGTTTTGGGAATGCTTTAGTTATGGTTCAGCCAAAGAGGGGATGTGCAGGAAGTAGATGTGATGGTCAGGTTTGTAGAATCCTTCATGATCCTGATACTCCACCACCTCATCAATATGTTGCTACATATAAGTGGCTCTCGCGCGAGTTTAAGGTCGATGCCATTATTCATGTTGGAACTCATGGAAATCTTGAGTTTTTACCTGGAAAAAGTGTGGCACTGAGCTCAGCTTGTTTGCCTGATATTTGTATTGATACAATTCCCCATCTTTATATCTATAATGCTGATAATCCTCCTGAAGGAACAATTGCAAAAAGGCGCAGTTATGCTGTTTTGGTTGATCATATGCAGACAGTTCTAACTGAAGGAGGGTTATATGATGAGCTTTTAGAACTTGAAAGACTTCTTGGTGAATATAAGGATGCAAAAAGAAAAGATCCTGCAAGACTTCATGTCCTTGAGCATATGATAATTGATGCAATCCTAAAGGCAAATCTTGACAAAGAAATAAAGGTTGTTTGGCAAGGTAAAAAAGTTTCTCTTTCTATGGTAACTCATGACGAGATACATCAAATTCCATTTGAAAAAATTGTAGATGAAGCTCATGCTAAGCTTTCTCTTATAAGAAACACACAAATTCAAGATGGGATGCATATATTTGGGAAAGTTCCAGAAGGAGACAGAAGAGTAGATTTTATTTATTCAATTTTACGCTATGATGCTGGCCAAGAAAGTTCTTTAAGAAAAGAGATTGCAAAAATTCTTGGTTATGATTTAGATGAACTTTTGGCAAATCCTCAAAAAGTTGATCCTAAAACTTCCAAATCTTTTGGAGCATTGGCTGAAGAAATAGATAAAATTGGAAAAGAAATTGTGAGAAAAGTCTTAATGGAGGTGACAGCATGAATATTTTAGAAAAAATAAATTGGAGCAAGCCTGAGTGGCAAAGGATAAAGGAAAAAATTCTTGAGCTTAACAGAAAAATTGAAGAGTCTAAAGAAATTGAGTCCCTTCTAAATGGATTTGATGGTGGTTATATTCCAGCTGGCCCATCAGGTTTAATAACAAGAGGAAGAGATGATGTTTTACCTACAGGAAGAAATTTTTATTCTCTTGATCCGCATAGGGCTCCTACAAGAAGTGCCTTTGAGATTGGTAAAAAGCTTGCTGAAAAGCTTATTGAAAAGCATTTAAATGAAGAGGGTAGATATCCAGAAAATGTTGCAATTTTCTGGATGGCTAATGACATTATGTGGGCAGATGGTGAAGGAATGGGGCAGATTATGTATCTTATTGGGGTAAGACCCCTCTGGCTTTCAAATGGAAGAGTTAAAAGTTTTGAAATAATTCCTTTAAGTGAACTTGGTCGTCCAAGGATTGATGTAACTATAAGGGTTTCAGGAATTACAAGGGATAATTTCCCGATGTGTATTGAGCTTATTGATGAAGCTATTCAAGCTGTAGCTTCTCTCGATGAGCCTGAAGATATGAATTTTGTTAGAAAACACACAATTGAGCAACTTTCTAAAAATGGAGAGGACTTTCGTTCAGCTACATTAAGAATTTTTTGCTCAATGCCAGGAACTTATCAAGCTGGAACACAGCTTGCAGTTTATGCATCGGCCTGGAAGGAAGAAAAAGACCTTGCGGAAGTATTTCTTTATTGGAATGGATATGCTTATGGAAAAGGAATTTGGGGTGAAAGCAAACATAAAGAGCTTGCAAATATATTTAAAAGTGTTGATGTTACTTATAACAAAGTTGTTTCTGATGAATATGATCTTTTTGGTTGTTGCTGTTATTTTGGAACCCATGGAGGTATGACTGCTGCAGCAAGGCATTTGGGTGGAAAAGATGTTAAAACTTATTATGGAGATACAAGAAATCCAGATTTTGTTGAGGTAAGAGATCTTGCTGATGAGATAAGAAGGGTTGTAAGAACAAAACTTCTTAATCCAAAATGGATTGAGGGAATGAAGCGTCACGGATATAAAGGAGCAGGAGACATTTCAAAAAGAGTTGGAAGAGTTTATGGTTGGGAGGCTACAACAAAAGAAGTTGATGATTGGATCTTTGATGATATAGCAAGAACATTTATGATGAATGAAGAAAACAGAAAATTTTTTGAAGAGCATAATCCTTGGGCTCTTGAAGAAATTGCTCGTAGATTAATTGAGGCTATGGAAAGAGAACTTTGGAATCCAGCAGAGGATGTCAAAGAAGCTCTTAAATCAATTTATCTTGAAATTGAAGGATGGATTGAAGAAAAAATGGGTGATGTAAAAGGGGATTTTCAAGGAGGAAACATTGATGTTGTAACAGCTGAAGAAGTTGAATATTGGAAAATGAAGATGCAGGAGGTAATTAAATGATATTTCCATTTACTGCGATAGTTGATCAGGAGGAGATGAAGCTTGCTCTTATATTAAATGTTATAGATCCAAGTATAGGTGGTGTTTTAATTATGGGTGAAAAAGGCACTGCAAAATCAACTACTGTTCGAGCATTAGCAGATTTACTTCCTGAGATTGAAGTTATAAAAAGATGTAGATTTAACTGTTCCCCTCAAGGACCTTTTTGTAGTGATTGTATTGAAAGAATTAAAAATAATGAAGCTATAGAGATTGAAAAGAAAAAGATGCGTGTAGTTGAGCTTCCCTTAGGTGTAACAGAGGATAGAGTTGTTGGTAGTCTTGATATTGAGCATGCTATTAAAAGAGGTGAAAAGCGTTTTCAACCAGGAATACTTGCTGAAGCAAACAAGAATTTTCTTTATGTTGATGAAGTAAACCTTCTTGAAGACCACATCGTTGATCTTTTGCTTGATTCAGCTGCAATGGGAATAAATACTGTTGAAAGGGAAGGGGTATCCTTTGTCCATCCTGCAAGATTCATTCTTGTTGGGACCATGAATCCAGAAGAGGGAGAACTTAGACCTCAGCTTTTTGATAGATTTGGCTTATGTGTTCAGGTTAACTCAATAAGGGATAAATCTTTAAGGGCTGAAATTTTAAAAAGAAAAGCTGAGTTTGATGATGATCCTAAGGCATTTTATAAAAAATGGGAAGCTTTACAAAAGGAACTTGCACAAAAAATCATTAAGGCTAAGAACTTACTTAAAAATGTGGCTATTTTAGATGAAGCAATATCAAAAGTTGTTGAAATTACTGGGGAGTTAAATCTTGATGGCCATAGAGCTGATATTGTTATGCTTAAGGTAGCAAGAGCTTATGCAGCATTTAATGGAAAAACCGAAATAACAAGTGAAGACATAAAAAAGGTAGCTCCTTTTGCTCTTAGACACAGACTTAAGAGACTTCCTTTTATAGATATTACAGAGGAGGCTGAAAAACTAAATGCAATTCTTGAAAGAATATAAGATTAGCTTTTTAGATTTTGTTAATCAAGAAAATGCAAAACTTGCCCTTTTACTTAATCTAATTGAGCAAAGATGTGGAGGTGTTTTATTAGTTGGTAAAAAGGGAACTGGCAAATCAACACTTTTAAAAGCTTTTAAGGAAATTTTAAGACTTTTTAAAATTCCTTGTGTAGAAGTTCCAATGAATGTAACTGAAGAGGCTATTTTAGGTGGAACTGATATTGAGGAAACCATTAAGACTGGCAAAAGAAGGTTTCAAAAAGGGCTTCTTTCAAAAGCAAATGAAGGTTTTTTAATTATTGAAGATATAAATCTTTTTTCCCAAGATATTCTTTCAATTATATTTGAAGTTCAGGCAAAAGGAGAAAATATTGTTGAAAGAGAAGGATTTACTTTAAGAGAGCCTACCAATTTTCAAGTTATTGCTACAATGAATCCCGATGAAGCTGATTTTTCATCTCATTTTCTTGACAGATTCGGTATATGCGTGATTATGGATGAGATAAGGGAAAAAGAAAAAAAAGCAGAGATAATAAAGCTAAATTTAGATGAATGTTTTACCCCACAGGGAAATCAATTATTTGAAAAAATTTGGGAATGTAAAGAGTTTATAAAAAGTATTAGAATTTCAGATGAGATAAAAGAGTTTATTTCTGAGCTTGTTTTAAATGAGGGTATTACAAGTCATAGAGCTGATGTTTTTCTTTATTATGTTTCCAAAGCATATGCTGCTTATTTAAGACAAGATACTATAACTAAGGAGCATGTAACAGCTGTAGCCCCTTTTGTTTTAAATCATAGAAAAAGACTATTTATTGAACCCGAGTCCGAGGAACAGGAGCATGAACATGAGAATGAACAGGCACACGATAATTCCAATTCTTCAGAAAATGAAGAAGAAAGGAAGCAAAATATGCCTTTATCAAAAATTGAGAATTCTATAGATAAAAAATCTCAAAGCCTTCCCGCTTCTGGAAAAGAAGAAATTTTTCCAATTGGAGAAAGCTTTAGTGTAAAAAGGTTTATTTTTAAAAGGGATAAAATCTTAAGGCATGTAACTGGTAGAAGGACAAAAACCAAAACAAAAGGAAGGGGAGGTAGATACATAAGGAGTCTTCTTAGGCAAAGACCAGATATTGCAATTGATGCAACTTTAAGAGCAGCAGCACCTTTTCAAAAGTTAAGAGGAATGAAAGATAGAATTCTCATTTATGATGAGGATTTGAGATACAAAGAAAAAGAAAGAAAAATGAGTCATACTGTAATTTTTGTAGTTGATGGTTCTGGTTCAATGGGAGTTGAAAAAAGAATGATTGCAACAAAAGGGGCTATTTTATCACTTCTTATGGATTGTTATCAAAAAAGGGATAAAGTTTCAATGATTGTATTTAGAAAAGACAAAGCTGAGATTGTGTTACCACCAACATCATCAGTTGAACTCGCAATGAAAAGACTTAAAGAGATACCCACAGGTGGAAAAACTCCTCTGGGAGCTTCATTTTTAGAAACTTACAAGCTAATAAAAAGACTGAAACTTAAAAATCCAGAAACTCGTTTTCTTGTTTTTTTTATTACTGATGGAAAAGCAAATGTTTCCTTAAGTGGAAAGCCAGTATTTAAAGAGCTTCAAAAAATGTGCCTTACACTTAAGGAATTTTCTTCTACTGATTTTATAGTGATTGATACAGAAAAGAAAGGGATTATAAAAATGGATTTAGCCTTAAGAATTGCTCAATGGCTTGGAGCCATTTATTTTTTAATAGAAGAATTAAGAAGCGAAATAATTTTTAGTCTTGTAAATCTTTATAAATCAAAAAATAGGGGGTGTTAAAGTGTTTAGAAAAGCGATGAAGATGGAGTTGTATATGTGAAAATAAGTCAGCCGGGCACATGGATGCTCGTATGCAATCATAAGGTTGATTTCTCAGCATTACTGACTTTTAAAGTAGTTGAAGGGTCTAAATAGATTACGTGTATAAGGTCAGCTATCTGTCATTTCAGAGCTGATCCGGAATCCAGAACTTAATAAAAAGACTGGATTCACTGCTCCCGCAGAAATAACACCCTGACAGAAAGGGAAAGTGGATAATAAATGTATATGGAGAATCAGAACATGGAATACATAGCGCGAAGATTGAAGTTGACGTTAACGAAAATCTTTATATGGAATCTTTCAAAAAACCTTTGGTAGCAAGATATACGAAAGCATTTATCGGGATTAGCTTCCTTCTGGCAATCTTTGGTTTATGGTCACTGACAAGGTCATGGAAGAAAGGGAAACAAGATGAAACAAATGAACTCTAATTTTAATTTATAAAGAGTTTTAGAAATTATGTTCAATATAGACAAGGTATAACAATGTCGTGGATGGTATACAGCTTAGGCAATGGATATAGCTGGCTTGGGCCAATTGAGTTATATATGCATATCGAAACAATCCTAAGTTCTTGCAATTATAAATTGAAATACATTGAAAGTTATGGTGGTATGTTTTTCGATTATTTTATAATGACGGGAGATTATGTCAAAGAAGTCCTCGATGCTATTGAGACAGCAATGGAAAGCGAATTCCTTGATAAGGATATAGAGGATGAGTTGATAGAGTTAAGAAGGGTTTTCATCGGAGGTAGGGTGATTATGGGATAGATTTGTGGATGAGGATTAATCTTTGACAAAGCAAAAATCAAATTAGTATATTAGTGTATGAAAAAAAGAGAGCCAATCAGATATATTGAGAATGCAAAAGAGATATTAAATAAATCTCCAATAGAGGATAATTACTATGCGGACATGAAGTATGTTAAATCTGCATTTGGCACTGCATATTTAGGAGTATTAAAGGCGGTAGAGGAATATCTTTTAAGTAAAGGTTTAACAAGACAGGAGTTACCAAAGAGATTCGAGGAATACTATAAGGCACTAAAGAAATATGGTGGTGCTTATAATGGAAAACTATTGAGACAATTTGATGCTCTCTATGATGAACTCCATATTGGAGGATATTATAAAGGGCTTTTAAGATCTGTAAAGGTCGTAAAAGAGGCTATTTCAAACGCAAAAGACTTTATTGAGAAAATAAGCAGACTAACGAAAGAACGTGAGTAGGCCCTGCAAGGGCTATTAGAAACCTTTTCACAAAACAGAAGAACTCTAAGCCACGAAGGCGAATATGCCGTGAAGGCATTGCTTTCGTGGCTTTTTTATTTTTTGAATTTAACAAAAAGGACAAACAATAGCGTTCAGAAGTAAAATAGAAACAACACATATGAGCAGACATTATGGAATTATAATCTCGGTATTCATCCATGCGATTATTTTAGCAATACCGGTTTCAATGGTAGTGAAGGATAAAATTCAGGAAGTTGAATTGTTCGTCTTGATTGAAGAAGCTCGAAGCCGTCCAGCACGAGTAATTACGCAGCGGGAGATATTGAAACAATTCAAACCAGTTCAAGAAAAAAAACTACATCCTGAAAAAATTGACAAGATCGTGAAGTCTGTTGAAGAATCACTTATAAAAGAACATAAACAAGAGGTGATAGAATCTATTGTAGTAGATAAAAATGCCATAGGGGAACAACCACAACAAAATAAAATTGATCCGCCAACTGATACAAAAGTGCAATCTCCCACTGGAGCAAATATAATAAAAGAAACCGATAAACTAATAGAAACAGAGTTCAGCTCTTCGGTGGCTCCTGCTTTTCTACATAGAGTAATGCCTGAATATCCATTGCTTGCAAAAAAGCTCGGGAAAGAAGGTAAGGTGGTGCTCAGATTGACTATTGATAACAGGGGGAATTTAGTTGATATAGAAGTTATAAAAAAGGCAGATTATGGTTTTACTGAAGCTGCGATCGAAGCAGTAAAAAGGTCGACGTTTCTCCCTGCTAAGAAAGACGGTAGGCCTATAGCATCAAAGGCTATATTACCGATAAGTTTTATATTACGGAGGTAAAATGTTTGAGCTCTTCTTAAAGGGTGGTTTCTTAATGTATCCGATCCTGCTCTGTTCCCTCATAGGGCTTACAATTTTTATAAATAAGTTTGTCCAATATAGAAAGATACTAAAAAGTCTTGGGAATTCCCTTACAGAAGTCATAAAAGAAAAACCCACTATTTTAATCCCTTTACTAAAAGGGATTGAAAACGGTTGTAATGAACAGGAACTGTCTGTAATAGGAACAAAACAGGTAAGAGAAATTGAGAAAGGATTAAGCTGGCTTGGACTTATTGCGACTATAACTCCATTATTGGGTCTAACAGGAACAGTTACAGGTATGATAAAGGCTTTTATGGTTATTTCAAATAGCACAAACGTGAATCCCTCCATGCTTGCAGGTGGTATATGGGAAGCATTGATAACTACTGCTGCAGGTTTACTCGTTGCTATACCCATCCACATAGGGCACCATTATCTCGAAAAACAAGCAGATGATATAACCTTTATTATGAAGGAAATAACAACGAGCCTATTTATGAGAAGGAAAAATGAACTTTGAAAGAAGAAGACATAACCATGCCCATCTTAATATTGCTCCTTTAGTAGATGTAGTGTTCCTTTTACTTCTTTTTTTCATGCTTACTTCGCATTTAATACAAGAGCCAGCAATAAAAATACATCTCCCTAAATCAAAAACCGCAGAATCGGTAAAAGAATCTGTTAAGACTATTTTAATTACGAAAGAAGGTGAGATTTATTTTATGGATAAAAGGGTAGATTTGAAAAATCTTAGTTTAATTATAAGAGAAAATTTTAATGATGCTAAAACAGAATTTTTACAAATAAAAGCAGATAAAGATGTAAATATAGGGCTTTTAATTAGTGTTATTGATGAAGTAAGACTGTCAGGGATTAATAACTTTAGCATCGTAACAGAGAAAAAGACAACCCATTTATTCAAATAATGCCGTTAATCTATTTGTCTTTTCTTCAATATGTTTTGCAAATTCTTCTTGTTCGCTTTTGAGTCTAAATAGTTCATCAGCTATATCAAGTGCAGCGAGTATAGAAGCCTTGACAGGCGTAATGTTAGGTGAGACGCTATAGATTTCTTTTAACTTTTTATCCACAAAAGTAGCGAGTTCCCTTATATATTCTTCAGAAGCATCACCTTTTATTGTATATTTCTGGCCTAAAATGTAGACCTCAGTGCTACCCATAATTTTATTATCTATTTTTAATCCATATCAAGATTTTCGATCTCGTTGAGCAGTGACTCAAGTTGGCTTTTTATAAGATTTTTTTCTGACCTAAGTTGTTCGATTTCCTGGTTCTTTTCATTTAGCAGCTCTTCGAGATCTCTCAATCTCCTCTCCATCACCGCCTTTTCTTCTTTAAGGGTCTTGACCCTCTCGATTGCAGCAGAAATTTTGTCATCAAGACTTTTAAGTTTTTCCAATGGCTTAACCTCCTTTTTTAAATCCTTTTCGTTCATTATTTGATCATCATTAAAGAGGGTCTTTTGCGCAACCATTTTTTTAAAATAACAAAATATATAAGTCAAAGTCTACAATTTTTCAAAGGATATTTCCATAATTCCGTTCTCTCTTCCAGAAATACGTTTATATTCAAAAAAGGCTGTTATAACTTTTTTTACATAATTTCTCGTTTCATCATAAGGTATGTCTTCAATGAACTCATCAATTGATCTATATCTTCCATTTTTTAACCACTTTTTTACATTATCTTCTCCTGCATTGTATGCTGCTATGGCATATGTATACGAGCCAAAATCTTTAATCAGTCTATTTAGATAATAGATACCAATTTGAAGATTATTTTCGATATCAAGTATGTCTTTTGAATTATTAATCCCGAGTTTTAAATTCTGATCAAATTGTTGAGCTGTAGCAGGCATAAGCTGCATAAGCCCGAGAGCTCCTGCAACAGATTTTGCATAAGGATCGAAACGGCTTTCTTCCCTTATAATAGAAAGAACAAGTAGTGGATCAATCTCGTATTTTTTTGCAATTTGCTCAACTATTTCCTTATACGCAAATGGATATAGAAATTGATGCATACCTTCAACAAATGGAACTTTTGAAGAAAGACTAACTAAATTTTTGTACTCCCCAAGTTCTTTAAATTTAGAGCAAATATAGTATAGATCTTCGATAGAATTTGTTTTTTTAGAAATATAAAAAAGTTCTGAAATGGCTTCCTTGCGAAATCCAAGGTCGAGAAGTGCCTCTACTCTTTCTACATTCTTGGGGGTAATTTGAGTAAAATTTACAGGTGTTATATCTTTAGAAAAAGGGTGTGCATTGCTGAAATCAGACCCGTTTATTAATGTTTTATTTTTTACGTATAACATTATACTATAGAAATCAAGCCCTTTTTCTTTAAGGAATGTTGAAGAGACCTTTTCTATATAATCTCCGTTTTCTTCAAGGCTTCGAATATGCCAGTATAAATATTTTCTATCTTTATAGTTTTCATATAAATCTGAAAAAATTTCGGATGCCTTTTTGTATTCTCCACTCAAGAAATATGTCCACCCAATATTCCAGAGGGCTTTTTCTTTTTCCGAAGGATATTTCTCTATCACTTTCTGAGTAATATCTATACTTTCTTTAATATTACCCTCTTTCCTTTTGTCGGCTGCGATAGAAATCAAGATAGAAGCTATTCTATTATCTTTTACATCAAAGAGTTCATTAAGTAACGAATATAAATCCTCCTTCTTGCCTGCGCGATAGAGTGATCTAATTTCCCAGTATCTTTCTGATGCTTCTTTAAATACTTCAGCAGCCTCTAAATATCTCTTCTGCCGGAAAAGCGCAAGTCCCAAGTTTTCTAATATTTCCTTTCTAAAGAGTCCATCGTCTTTTGTTATTAAAGATCGTAAAAGATCTTCAGCCTTTTTATACTCTCTTCTATTAATGAGATTTGAGGCTCTATTAACTATATCTTCGATACTTATGTCAGAAGAAGCTAATTCGTTGAAAGCTAAATCTGAAAATAAGCCTGCCTCAATATAAATTTCTTTAAATATTGTTTTAGCCTCTTCTATCTTGCCGTTATTTTTAAGCCACTTAGCGAATTTGAATTTAATTTCGGTATCTTCGGGAAAATCGATTAGATACGACCTAAATAATTGTTCGATACCATCTTCAGAAATTTTGAGAGCTTCTTCAATCTCTCTAAAACGGGCCTTTTTAAAAATTGCCGAGTGTTTATAATTATTGAGAAGGTTACGAATAGTATTAAGGGCTTCTTCATGTTTACCCAATTTATGATATGCATCTGAAAGCCATAATAAAGCATAATCTCCCAATACGGGAAACTCTTTTTCAGCCTTTATTAGATTTGCTATCGCAGATTTATATCTGCCGTTGTCAAGCTCTTCCTTTCCAATTTTGAGGTAAAATTTTCCATCTAATTCCTGTGCATAAAGAGGGAAAGCGATAATATAAAGAACCAAAAAATAAAAAATCTTTTTCATAAAACTATAATATCCAAAATAATCTTTTTTTTCAGCAACATAATTTTAAGGTTACTTATTATGAATATTTCTGTTATAATTTTTGCGAAGCATTATTCTAAGTGTATCTTAATTTTGGCAGATGCAGTATTTGAGCGGTTTTAAATTCTTTCTTCGAAAGAATTTTCCTCGGAGGCTGATTATATCGAGCCGAGAATGAGCGAAAATACTGCATCTGCCAAATACTCTGAATTTATGAATAAAGTGGGCTAAGTGTATCTTAGGTTAATCAACATTTATGTTAGAGAGATATCATGAAGATTTTGAAAGCCGCTCGTATGGAGCGATGCATCGGCTGTCATTCTTGCTCTTTAGCATGCGCAAGGCTTGTACATAAACGTCTTTCTTGGGACGAGGCAGGGATTCGAATTCATACCTCCGGAGGCTTATCAACCGGGTTCGAGGCTATTACATGTCTCGCCTGTGATCCAGCTCCGTGTGCCTTAGCATGTCCTACTGGAGCATTTAGCCAAAGAAAAGGTGGAGGCGTAATTGTCAAAAAACGTTTATGTATCCGATGTGGAGAATGTGCTAAGGCTTGTCCTGTTAATGCGGTATACCTTGATTATTCACAACAACCATTTGTATGTATTCATTGTGGAAGATGTGTTCCCTTTTGTCCACATGATTGTCTTGAAATGGTAGAGAGGCAAGGGGAACAGGCTAATGGAAGAAATGATACGGAATAATTTCAAAATACTTGTAATTGATCTTAGTACTCGCAAAGCAAATGTAGTAATAATAGAAGGAAGAAATACAGTAGTTGGTGGTAGTGGACTTGCAGCCAAACTTTTTTATGAGTTTGGAAAAGTCGATAAACCATGGGATGACCCTGATCAACCTTTAATTTTTGCAATAGGTCCGCTTACTGGTTATTTCCCTCTTATGAGCAAAACTGTTTATGCTTTTAAATCGCCTTATCACGATCAATATGCAGAAAGTCATGCGGGTGGACGTTCAGCGCTATCTTTGAGATTTACCGATTATGATGCTATTGTTATTAAGGGGAAGGCATCCACTCCCTCATGCGTGTATGTAGGTTCGCGCCATTTCGTGGTAAAGGACGTACACTATTTGTGGGGAACTGACGTGCAAGTGTCAGGCAAATTGCTAAGAAAAATGTTTAAAGGTGCAGGTCATAGGAGTATTATGCGCATAGGGCCTGCTGGCGAAAATCATTCAGCAATAGCATGTGTAAATGTTGATACCTTTCGACATTTTGGAAGACTGGGCGGTGGTGGTGCAATGGGGGCAAAGAATTTGAAAGCAGTCGTAATTCAAGGAGATGCTTCCTTCAATTTGCCTCCTAATAAGGAATATTTACAAATATTTCAGGAGGTTTATAAACTTGTTACCTCAACAAAAATGATGAGTAAATACCATGATATTGGTACTGCGATAAACGTAGCTATTTTAAATGATCTTAAATCGCTTCCGTGGTTTAATCTTAAACAGACACATGATGCTTCTGTAAATGGCATTACAGGTGAAAAGTTTGCAGATGATGCACTATTACGCAATGTAGCATGTTCTGGCTGTCCTGTTGGTTGTATCCACATAGGCTTTGTTCGTGAAAAGTTTATGAAGGAAAATCGATACTTATATCGTCAGGTTTCATATGACCATGAGCCCATATTTTCAGCTGGCTCGATGCTTGGAATAAAAAGCAATTTTTCTGTTCTTGAGATTATAGATGTAGTAGAAAAAATGGGTCTCGATGTTATGTCAACAGGCGTAGCATTAGCATGGGCGACAGAGGCATTCGAAAATGGTTTAATTTTGGAGAAAGAGACGTTAGTTCCGTTGAAGTTTGGTGATGCTGAGAATTATAAATTAGCAATTAATTACTTGGGGAATGGGACGAATGAATTTTATCGCATGCTCAACAAAGGAACGTTAAGCGTAGCTAAAAAATATGGTGGAGAAGATTTTGCTTGTGTGCTCGGACAAGAAATGGCAGGGTATGCAACAGGTGAGGTATTTTTTACTTCTCAACTATTAGGTTTTAGACATTCGCACCTTGATGCAGGAGGGTATTCCTATGACCAGATGGTAAATGATAAGGATATAAATAAAGCTGTCGAATTTTTGCTAACTGATGAGCAAGAGAGGGTATTTCTAACTTCTATGGTCGCATGTCTTTTCGCCAGAGGTGTCTATACTAAAGAATTACTTGCAAGATGCCTAAGATCAGTAGGTTATATTGAATTGGCAGAAAATATTGAAGAAGTATCTAAAGATATACAAAGATTAAGATGGAAATTACGTTTTAAAACAGGGTACGATCCCTCGAAGATTCGAATACCCAAACGTTTTTATGAGGTTGTTAACTGGAAAGGACATATTGACAAAGATTTCTTTGATGGACTTCGGAATAAATACCAAGAGATGATTCTAAATCTCGCTACGGAGGAGATAAAAATTTAGTCTGCGTGATATAAATAAGGTCTGGATTATTTTGGGTCAAGCTAAATAATGTATTACCCATGAATTTATGTGGGTTAGGATTAATCATGACTTTATCCCGAAGTCCGGCATTAGTCTCGAGATTACCCTTATTTGATCTTTTAAAAGCAGAATTCCAAAAACAATAAGAAGCAACCCACTTATAATCATTATTAACCTTATGTATTTTGAGATCTTAGGTGAATAAGCTAAAAAGGTATTAATAGCAAGAGCAGATAATAAAAAAGGGATTGCTAACCCCAGGGAATATACAGAAAGGAGCTTAAGCCCATATATAGTCGAACCTTTTGAACTCGCATAAAGAAGAATTGTTCCAAGAATCGGACCGATACAAGGACTCCATCCCGCAGCGAATGCCATCCCGATTATAAAGATACCTATATATCCAGTAGGTTTACCACTCAGATGAAATTTCTTATCCTTTAAAAGGAAGTCTATTTTAAGAAAGCCTGCTATAAATAATCCAAATATTATTACAATTATCCCACCAATTATCCTAATCAAATCAAGGTATTCAAACAGAAATATCCCTATTGCAGAAGATGATATACCAAGGGCAATGAATACAAAAGAAAAGCCACAAATAAAAAAAATGGAGTTAATTATTGTAAGATACCTAATCCTTTTTTTATCTACTCCGACAGTAAGTTCTTTAAAAGATAAACCCGTAATGAAAGATACGTAAGAAGGTAGTAGTGGAAGGACGCAAGGTGATAAGAATGACAATACTCCAGCAAGAAAGGCTAAAGGATAGGATACATCGGGCATTGTCTTTTATCTTAACGTCCGCATTCTGAGGTATCCCCTTTAAGCTTTTCGATTGCGTGTGGCAGGACATCTAAAATAATCGAAAGATTTTCTTTAACAGCTTTTGGACTTCCTGGAAGATTAATAATTAGAGTTTTTCCCTTTACACCTGCTATAGCCCTCGATAGCATAGCTCTGCCTGTTTTTTTTAAGCCCTCTAATCTCATTGCTTCTGCAATTCCTGGTACTTGCCTATCTATTACTTCCATTGTTGCATCGGGTGTTACGTCTCTCGGTGAAAGTCCTGTGCCACCTGTAGTAAGTATTATATCCACCTTTTTACTGTATTCGATAAGTTTTTCTTTTATAAGTGCCTTTTCATCAGGCAAGACTTCATAATATTTAACCTCAGCCTCTATGTTTTTCAGCATGTCTTTAATTAAAGGTCCACTCATGTCTTCGCGTTCCCCTTTGGAACCCTTATCGCTCAATGTTAGAATCGCTACTGTAATCATAAGTTTATTCAGTCCTTCTTACTACTATTTCGTCACCCTCTCTAATTCTACCACCCTTTAAAACTTTAACAAATATCCCCTCTTCAGGCATTATACAATCACCGGTCTTTTTATATATTTCACACTTTGTATGGCATTTCTTGCCTATCTGGCTTATTTCAACTTCTACGTCATTACCTATCTTCATCTTTGTGCCGACAGGAAGTTTAGGCAGGTCAATTCCCTCTGTTGTGATATTCTCTGCAAAATCACCAGGATTTACTTTAAGTCCTCTCGCCTGAATTTTTCTGATACTCTCGATTGCCAGTAGACTTACCTGACGATGCCATTTTGATGAAGCATGGGCATCATCACGAATACCAAAATTCTTCTCCATGATTGCCTCTTTAACAGGCTTTTTAGTTATGCCTTTCCTGTCGCTGACATTGATGGAAACTACTTTGCCTTTACTTATGTCCCCATTTCCCAACTTTCTAAATATTTTTTTTGTTCTACTGTTAAGGTATCTATTTTTATTCCCATAGCCTTTAGCTTCAAAAAGGCGATGGTCCTGTCAATTTCCTCAGGCACGCTATAAACCCTTTTTTCAAGCTTACTGTAATTTTTTGATATGTATTCAACACAAAGTGCCTGATTAGCGAAGCTCATATCCATTACGGCAGAAGGATGTCCTTCTGCTGCTGATAGATTAATAAGTCTTCCCTCACCAAGCAAATAAATTCTTCTGTTATTTTCCAAAGTATATTCCTTTACAAAGTCTCTTATTAATCTTTTCTTTTTTGAAATCTTATTAAGGGTATCAATATCTATTTCCACATTGAAATGACCTGAATTACATAGAATCGCACCGTCTTTCATTGTGAGAAAACATTCTTTAGATATTACATTGATGTCACCCGTCACTGTGACAAAGATGTCTCCTATCTTTGATGCTTCAATAATCGGCATCACTTCAAATCCATCCATGGTAGCTTCTAATGCCTTTATAGGATTAACTTCTGTTATTATCACTCTGGCACCCATTCCCCTTGCCCTCATTGCAATTCCTTTTCCACACCATCCGTACCCTGAAACAACAAATACTGCTCCTGCTATCAGTCTATTAGTTGCTCTCATTATGCCATCAATTGTGCTCTGTCCTGTTCCATATCTATTGTCAAAAAGATATTTTGTGTATGCATCATTTACTGCAAATATTGGATATCCAAGTATTCCTTTGTCTGCCATAGCCCTAAGTCTTATTACACCCGTAGTGGTCTCTTCTGTACCACCCAATATATTCTTTATTATTTCTCTTCTGGATTTATGTAAGGTCGATACCAGATCGGCTCCGTCATCCATGGTTATATGAGGGTTGATGGATAACGCACTATTTATATGTTTATAATAAGTTTTATTATCTTCTCCTTTTATTGCAAAAACAGGGATTTTAGAAAACTTTACGAGGGAGGCGGCAACATCATCTTGAGTGCTCAGCGGATTAGAAGCACATAAGACAACCTCTGCACCTCCTGACTTAAGGGTTTCCATAAGATTTGCGGTCTCTGTTGTAACATGAAGGCAACCAGATATCCTGAAACCTTTTAACGGTTTTTCTTTTTCAAAACGTTCAGCTATGCTTTTTAATACAGGCATTTCCTGAGCAGCCCATTCAATACGCAATTTCCCTTTTTTTGCTAAATTAATGTCTCTTATATCACTTTTAATCATTAATTATAATCCTGCCTCTTTTCTCAGATGTTCTGCCATGTCGGTTTTTTCCCATGTAAAATCAGGGTCACTTCTGCCAAAATGGCCATAAGCAGCAGTCTTTTTAAATATGGGCCTTCTGAGTTTTAATGTATCTATCATCCCCCTTGGAGTAAGGTCAAAATTTTTCCTAATAATCTTTACAATCTTATCAGACGGGATCTTTCCCGTTCCAAATGTATCTGCAAGTAATGAGACAGGTTCTGGTATGCCAATAGCATATGCCATTTGTATCTGAACCCTCTCAGCTATTCCCGCTGCTACAATATTTTTTGCAATATACCTTGCCATATAAGATCCTGATCTATCCACTTTTGATGGGTCCTTACCAGAAAAACATCCACCACCATGGCTTCCTACACCACCATAACTATCAACTATAATTTTTCTTCCTGTCAATCCTGTGTCACCCATTGGTCCACCGACAACAAAACGACCTGTAGGATTAACAAAATACTTTACATTTTCTTCATCAAGCAAATTATGTGGGACTACAGGTTTTATCACTTTTTCCACGATGTCTTCCTTTATTTCCTTAAGAGTAACATCAGGACTATGTTGAGTTGAAACCACAATACTATCTATCCTAAATGGTTTGCTATTTTTATATTCAACTGTAACCTGGGTTTTTCCATCAGGTCTTAAGTAATTTATAATATCCTTTTTTCTTACTTCCGCTAATCTCATCGCGAGTTTATGTGCAAGCATAATAGGAAGGGGCATAAGTTCTTCTGTTTCATTACATGCAAAACCGAACATGAGGCCTTGATCACCTGCACCACCTATATCCACACCCATTGCTATATCAGAGGATTGTTCATGAATCGATGTAATGACAGCGCACGTTTCATAGTCAAAGCCGTATTTTGCCCTTGTGTAGCCTATTTCTTTTATCGTTTCTCTAACAATATCAGGTATCTCAACATAACAACTTGTTGTGATCTCACCAGCCACGAAAGCCAATCCTGTTGTTACGAGTGTTTCACAGGCTACCCTTGCAATAGGATCTTTTTCGAGTATTGCATCTAATATTGCATCTGAAATCTGATCAGCTATCTTATCAGGATGTCCTTCTGTAACAGACTCTGATGTAAAAAAGTAATTATTCCCGCCCATTTTATACCCCCCTAAAAAACTTTTGAACTTAGTCCAACTATATTTAACACTAAAAATTGAATTCCTTAATCTTTTTATTTAAATGCATCGCATAATTAATTTTAAGGAATAAGTAATTTTTCATATTAACATAATTTATTAACAATTTATATAATTAAAAGTTAGCTTTCCCATGATATTCTTGAATAGACTTTATGTGAATCCTTTTTTTCTTCAACATTTCGATTGCATCGACAGCTGCTTTTGCTCCTGAAATAGTTGTGGTAAAGGGTACTTTGTATTGAAGTGCACTTTGGCGAATAGAAAACGAGTCTCTTTGTGCTTGGGTACCGCTTACAGTGTTTATTACAAAGCTGATTTCCTTATTTTTTATAAAATCTACGATATGAGGTCTGCCCTCAGTAACTTTATTAACCACTTCGACCTCGAGCCCATGGTTTTTAAGAAAGTTCGCAGTCCCTCTTGTAGCTACAACTGAAAAGCCGAGTTTAAGCAACTTTTTTACGATAGAAACAGAAGGTGGCTTATCCTCATCTTTTAGACTTATAAATATCTTACCAGAAAGAGGTATTTTGTTACCCGCAGATGTCTGTGATTTTCCAAATGCGAGACCAAAATTCTGGTCTATGCCCATTACCTCACCTGTTGACTTCATTTCAGGTCCAAGTATCGTATCAACACCATAAAATTTATCAAATGGGAAAACAGCTTCTTTTACAGCTATATGTTTTATATATTTCTCTCTTAAGATCCCTAATTCTTTTAGGGTCATGCCAACCATTATTTTTGCAGCTATTTTTGCGAGTGGTAAGCCCGTAACCTTTCCTACAAAGGGAACCGTCCTTGAAGCGCGTGGATTTACCTCCAGGACATAGATATCATTATTTTGTACTGCAAATTGGACATTCATAAGCCCTATAACATTAAGTTCTTTTGCAAGAGATTTTGTTTGCCTTTTTATTTCCCTTATAATTTTTTTACTCAATGAATAGGGCGGAAGTGAACATGCTGAATCTCCCGAATGAATACCAGCTTCCTCGATATGTTCCATTACACCACCGATAATTACAGTTTCTCCGTCAGAAATTGCATCAACATCAAGCTCAACAGCATCTGCAAGATATTTATCAATTAATACAGGATGTTCAGGTGATGCCTTTACAGCTCGTTTCATATATTCCATTAGTGAGTTTTCATCATAAACTATCTCCATTGCCCTTCCCCCGAGAACATATGAAGGTCTCACCATTACTGGATAACCTATCCTCTTTGCAATAAAAATTGCCTCTTGCACCGAAAGGGCGGTATCACTTTCGGGCTGTTTAAGATTCAATTTTTGAAGTAATTCTCTAAAACGCTTTCTATCTTCAGCCCTATCAATAGAGTCAGGAGAGGTGCCTAAAATCTTTACACCAGCCTTTTCTAAAGGCACAGCAAGTTTAAGTGGTGTCTGTCCACCAAATTGTACTATAACCCCTTCGGGTTTTTCAGTTTCGATTATATTAAGGACATCTTCTATTGTAAGGGGCTCAAAATAAAGTCTGTCAGCCGTATCATAATCTGTACTTACTGTCTCTGGATTACAATTTACCATGATCGTCTCATAGCCAAGTTCTCTTAAGGCAAAAACTGCGTGCACACAACAATAATCGAACTCTATTCCCTGACCGATTCTGTTAGGTCCTGAACCGAGAATGACAATCTTTTTCCTTTTGCTCGGATTGGATTCACATTCGACTGATGCCTGATGTAAGTTACATAATGCAAGGTTTTTTGTAGTCTGCCTATTGTTTTCCAAATTCTCTATTCTATAATATGGTTTTTCGTAGGTTGAATATAAATATGGTGTATAAGCTGCAAATTCAGCCGCACATGTATCAACTATTTTATAAACTGGATGGAGATTATGTTTTTTCCTAAAATTTCTTACATCTGATTCACTTACACCAAGTAAGTCTGCTATTCTTCTATCCGAGAAACCATATTCTTTTGCTTGTTTGAGAATACTAAAGAATTTATATCTTAGCTTGCTAATAGAAATACGAAAATTATTAACTTTCTCCGTTTCAATAGATATAGGATTAAGAATATATGAAATCTGAGCAGAATAAGTCTTAAATTTCTTTATCCTTTCTTCCATTTCAATGATTTGCTTTAAATTATTTAAAAACCAAGGATCTATCCATGTAAGTTCGTATATCTCCTGAACAGTCATTCCTTCTCTCAAAGCCTGTGCAATATACCATACTCTTTCAGAGTTGGGTGTCTTGAGCTTTGATTTTATTATATCGATATTAGCTTTAACTTCTTCGAGTCCGTAGCTATCGATTTCTAAACTTCTTATTGCTTTTTGAAGAGACTCTTTAAATGTCCTTCCTATAGACATTACCTCACCCACAGATTTCATTTGTGTAGTTAACATAGGGTCTGCTTCAGGAAATTTCTCAAAGGCAAACCTTGGAAATTTTGTCACAACATAATCTATGGTAGGTTCGAATGAAGCAGGGGTTTCCCTAGTTATGTCATTTGGTATTTCATCAAGTGTAAGGCCTATAGCAAGTTTAGCAGCAATCTTTGCTATGGGGAATCCAGTAGCCTTAGACGCAAGCGCTGAACTTCTTGAAACACGTGGATTCATTTCTATAACAACCATTTTTCCGTTTTTCGGATTTACTGCGAATTGAATATTTGACCCTCCAGTGTCTACTCCAATTTCGCGTATTATGGCGATAGACGCATCTCTCATGCGTTGATATTCTTTATCGGTAAGAGTTTGTGCAGGTGCGACAGTAATTGAGTCACCTGTATGAATACCCATTGGATCGAAATTCTCTATTGAACAAATAATTACAACATTATCTTTACTATCTCTCATTACTTCAAGCTCGTACTCCTTCCAACCAAGAACAGACTCCTCAACCAGCACTTGATTAACGGGGCTGAGCTTTAATCCTCTCTCGAGCAACCTACTGTATTCCTCAAAGTTATAAGCTATCCCGCCGCCTGTGCCTCCAAGAGTAAATGAAGGACGAAGTATCGCAGGGAATCCAATATCTTTTATAACCTCAAAACCTTCTTTTAATGAGGCTACATAAGCTGACTTTGGGACTTCGAGCCCGATTTTTTCCATCGCTTTCTTAAATAATTCCCTGTCTTCAGCCTTCTTTATCGCTTCTAATTTAGCACCAATAAGTTCGACAGTATACTTTTTGAGAATCCCCTTTTCAGACAATTCAACTGCAAGATTTAAAGCAGTCTGTCCACCCATCGTGGGAAGGAGGGCATCTGGCCTTTCTTTTTTTATAATCATCTCGATTATATCTGAAGTTAAAGGTTCTATATATGTTGCGTCAGCCATTTCAGGGTCTGTCATAATAGTTGCAGGGTTCGAGTTAACGAGCACAACCTTATAGCCTTCTTCGCGTAGCGCCTTACAAGCCTGCGTGCCAGAATAATCAAATTCACAGGCCTGTCCTATTATTATAGGACCAGAGCCGATTAAGAGAATCTTTTTAAGGTCAGTCCGTTTAGGCATTTATATGGTATTAAAATTATTTATTTCACATCCATACAGAGTCTATCAATTTTTACTAAAAAGTTTGTCTTGTAATTGATATAAATGAAACTATTTGGACTCCTGAAAGGTAATCAATTTTTTGTTTATTAAGTTTTTTGAATATTTGTTTGAAATCTAATTCCATTATTTAAATTTCTCTATCATTTCCCTAAATCTTCTAAATAAATGTGTTGCATCATTTGGTCCGGGGCTAGCCTCTGGATGATGTTGAACCGAAAATATTGGAAATTCAACATGTTGCATACCTTCTTCCGTTCCATCATAAAGATTTTTATGTGTAAGCCTTACTTGTCCACGAAGACTATTTATATCAACACAGTAGTTATGATTCTGAGATGTTATTTCGATTCTTTCTGTTATTAAATCCTTTACAGGATGGTTACCACCGTGATGGCCAAACTTTAATTTGTATGTTTTCCCACCCATTGCTAAACCAAGTATCTGGTGACCCAAACAGATTCCGAAAATAGGTTTTTTACCAATAAGTTTTTTAGTATTTTTTATTGCATAAGTAACAGTCTGTGGATCCCCAGGTCCGTTACTTAAAAGAATTCCATCGGGGTTCATCTCGAGAACCTTTTCAGCAGGTGTTTTTGCTGAAACAACAGTGACGTCAAAGTCAGCATCCACAAGATTTCTTAAAATACTGTATTTCACTCCGAAATCGTAAACAACAACTGAAAGTGCTGATTTTTTAATGAGGGGTTTTGACTTTTCTTTAACTTCTGCGATAGTACATTGCCACTTCCAACAACCTTCCTTCCATTTATAAATTTTATTTGTTGTTACCTCTTTAACAAGATCGAAGGCTGAAATACCCGGGTGCTTTCTAACTTTTCTAAGAAGATTTGCTGGATCAAGATCTACTGTGGAGATAATCCCCATTTGAGCACCATTGGTTCTGAGATATCTTGTCAATGCCCTTGTATCAATATTTTCTATACCGACTATGCCATAATTCTTTAAATATTTATCAAGCGAGCCCTTAGAACGCCAGTTGCTTGGAAAATCAAGGTACTCTTTTACAACAAATCCTTCCACTTTTGGTCCGTTTAATGATTCTATATCTTCGTCGTTTATCCCATAATTGCCTATCTGGGGATAAGTCATGGTAACAATTTGTCCTTTATATGAAGGATCGGTCAGGATTTCCTGATACCCAGTTATTGAGGTATTAAAGACAACCTCTCCGATTGCTTCACCTTCAGCACCGAAACTTTTGCCTTCAAAAACAATCCCGTCATAAAGGACTAATAATGCTTTACCATTCATATATATTGCCTTTTGATATCGTCAAAACAGGCCGTCCCTTCAAAAGCCATCCTTCAAAGGGTGTATTTTTACCTTTCGAAATAAAGTCCTCAGATCTAACTATAAACTCTTTATTTATATCTATTATTGTTAGATCTGCATCAGAACCTTGTTTAAGGGTCCCTTTCTGTAGGTTTAGAATTTTCGCAGGATTTATAGTCATTTTTGAAATCAGTTGGGATAGTGAGAGTACACCTTCTTCTACTAATTTTAAGCTTAATCCTAAGGCTGTTTCGAGACCTGATATCCCAAAAGGGGCTGCATCAAATTCCCTCAACTTCTCATCAATATGATGAGGAGCATGATCTGTAGCTATTACATCTATTGTGCCATCATTCAAGCCTTCTTTTATTGCTTCAATATCACGTTTTGTTCTCAATGGTGGATTTACCTTTGAGTTTGTATCGTAATCTTTTACAGCCTCATCTGTAAGGGAAAAATAATGAGGACATGTCTCAGCAGTAATATTTATGCCCTTTTTCTTTGCATCTCTAATTAGCATTACAGAGCCTTCTGTTGAGACATGTGCAATATGAAGCTTTCCACCTGTAAGTTTTGCTAACGAGATATCCCTAAATACCATTATCTGCTCAGCCTCAGCAGGTATACCTTTTAGTCCAAGGGTTATAGACATGATTCCTTCGTTAATTACTCCGCCTTCGGAGAGGGTTGAATCTTCACAATGTGAGATTATAGGAACATTGAATGCCTTTGAATATTCCAGTGCCCTTCTCATGATAAGACTATTCATTACAGGTCGTCCATCATCAGAAAATGCAATGCATCCTTCCCTTTTCATTGTTCCAATCTCTGCAAGCTCATTGCCTTTTTGCCCCTTTGTTATTGTTCCAATAGGATAAACCCAGCAATAGCCTTCTTGAGATGCTTTACGAATGATAAATTCTGTAACGCTTGCATTATCATTTACTGGAAAAGTATTAGGCATACAACATACAGTTGTAAACCCCCCTTTTATTGCTGCTTTAGTTCCTGTCTTTATTGTTTCTTTGTGCTCAAAGCCCGGTTCTCTAAGATGTACATGCATGTCAATAAGACCTGGTATTACAATAAGGCTCTTGGCATCAATTATTTTACTTTCAGATGGATGATTTCCACGAGAAGATTCGCTCTTTTCTTTTAATTTTTTTGCTTGCCTCTTGTATCCTGCATCTTGCATCCTTATTTCTATTATCTTTCCGTTCTCAATCAAAATATCTCCGATGCCGTCTATCTCTTGAGAAGGGTCGATTATATGTCCATTTTTAATCAAAATTTTCATCTCTTAACGCCTGCAAGCAGATACATTACTGCCATTCTAACTGCAATTCCATTTGTAACCTGTTCAAGGATAACCGACTTTGGACCATCTGCTATCTCTGAAACGATCTCTATCCCGCGATTCATAGGACCAGGATGCATTACTATTACATCTTCTTTTGCGAGTAAAAGTCTCTCTAAAGTCAACCCCCAATTTTTTGCATACTCTTCGGTAGAAGGGAAAAAGCCTTTATCTTGTCGTTCCATCTGAATCCTTAACATCATCAAAACATCTACATCTTTTAAACCCTCTTCCATATTATGGAAGACTTCAACACCTAAGCTTTTCATCTCCTGTGGAATCAAGGTTGGCGGTCCAATGAGTCTCACAGTTGCCTTAAGTTTTAAAAGATTGTAAATATTCGATTTAGCTACTCTACTGTGGGCTATATCTCCAACAATGGCTATTTTCAATCCTTTGATCTTTCCCTTTTTTTCTTTTATAGTAAAGGCATCAAGAAGCGCTTGTGTTGGATGTTCGTTAGTCCCATCACCTGCATTTATGACCGATGCCTTTAATTTTTTTGCTAATAGATGTGGAACTCCAGAAGATGAATGTCTTATGATTATGAAATCAGCACCAAGAGCTTGAACAGTTAAAGCGGTATCAATTAGGCTTTCCCCTTTTACAACGCTGCTTGTTGGGACAGAAAAATTTATTACATCGGTACTTAATCTTTTCGCTGCAAGTTCAAATGATGTTCTTGTACGAGTTGAGGGTTCAAAAAATAGATTAACAGCAGTCTTGCCGCGTAAAGTGGGAACTTTTTTTATGTCCCTACTGATTACATCTTTAAACCCCGCGGCAGTATCAAGAATCAGCTCTATTTCTTCAACGCTTAATTCCTTTATCCCGAGAAGGTCTTTTTTATTCAACATCTTTTATTTATTTATTTTTTCGATTATAACTCTATCCTCTTCTCCCTCTTCTTCAAGGTTTACTTCTATATTTTCGCTTAAAGATGTTGGTATATTTTTACCTACGTAATCTGCTTTTATTGGCAATTCTCTATGCCCTCTATCAACGAGGACAGCAAGTTGTATAGAAGAAGGCCTTCCAAGATCCATTAATGCATCCATAGCAGCCCTGATGGATCTGCCTGTAAAAAGTACGTCATCCACGAGTACAATCTTCAAATCATTTATCTCAAAAGGTACCTCTGTCTTCCTCACTACAGGCTGGTCTTTCCTTATATTTAAGTCATCTCTATAAAGTGCTATATCAAGTGATCCAACAGGGATATCTTTTTTTTCTATCTGCTTGATTTTAGAAGCAAGCCTTTTTGCGAGATGAACTCCTCCTCTTTGTATCCCAATAAGACAAAGATTCTTTATACCCTTATTTCTTTCTATTATTTCATGGGCTATTCTTGTCAAAGCCCTGTCAATATCATTTTTATTCAACAATTCTTTCGGCATTCTTTAATTTAGACATAAAAAAACCTTCCCCCGACTTTCGAGTAGAAGGCTTTTAAAAATTTTTCTGCAGCCAAGCTGCCTCCTTTACCTTTTTAGCCTCACAGGGCTATCTTAAAGGTAGAAATATTAAAACATAAAAATTAGTGCGCTGTCAAACAACCCCCTAATCCGGTGGTGTCCTAATTATAGTTAAAAAATATTCTATACAAGCTAATTCTTGCTTGCATTATGTTGTTCAGATATGCTATAACTTCTACGGTCACAAAATCCTTAATTTTAAGGGGGGTTTATGGACAAGCGAAAAAAGATTATTATCTCTTTTTTTATACTTCTCGTGCTTTTCCCTTTTTATGTTACCATCTCAAAAAGTGCCCTTTCCGACGAAGCTCGACTATGTCTCGAATGTCATTCTGATAAAAACCTTACAAAGGAATTAACGAATAAAGAAATACTTTACTTATATATTAATAGCGATGATTTCTCAAAATCTACTCATAGCCAGATGGGTTGTAAAGGATGTCATATGGATATCTCCATGGATACCCATCCTCAAACGGTCAAAAAGATAACCAGCAAAAAAGAGTATTCAGCTATGCAATCTAAAATATGTACAATGTGCCATGCAGTAGGACAGGTTAAAAAAGAAGATTTTCATTCTATTATGATAAAAAAAGTTAAATCCGTAGCCTGTTCTGAATGTCATGGCGCACATTATATAAAAAAAATAAAGGACTGGAAGAAAGGTCTTCGAGAAGATAAGTATTGTCTTACCTGCCATAGATATGAATTCACTCTAACTCTTGCTAATGGAGAAATACTGCCTCTTTATGTAAATGAATCTGTATTAAAAAACTCAGTGCATGGGAACCTTGGATGCACAGGTTGTCATCAAGGCTTTTCTATCAATAAACACCCCCTTAGAACAATTAAAAGCAGGCAGGATTATGTGAATGAAATCTCTAAGGCTTGTACCACCTGTCATAAAGATGAAGAAATAAGAAAAAATGCTGCTCACGCTGCACTTCTTACGAAAGATACTTGTGTTGGATGTCACGGATCCCACAATATTCAGTTCTTAACTGCCCAAAAGGAAAAAGTCGGCGAGTCTGAATATTGCCTTACATGCCATAAAACCAAATTAACGATGAACATGAAAAACGGTGAAAAGCTCTCGGTTTATGTAGATACCTCAACACTTAAAAATTCTGTGCATGGTAATCTTAAATGCACTGATTGCCACACGAACTTCTCAAAGACCCAACACCCTATCAGGAGTTTTGAGAGCATTAAAGAATATTTGTTAATTTCTTCCGAATTATGTAGAAAGTGCCACGCAGAAGCCTTTGCAAAATACGAAACAAGTATTCATTACTCGCTGGTTAAGAACAGGAATTTTAATGCACCAACATGCAATGGATGTCACGGTTTGGCACATTCAATAGCTAAGGCAACTACTGACAAAACTCTTGGATTAACCCTATGTAATAAATGCCATTCAGACATGTATAGCTCGTATGCAGCAAGTATACATGAAAAAGCTCGAACAAAAGGCATACAGGATACCCCTACATGTTCATCATGTCATAATTCCCATGATGTTCAGATTGCCTCAATCACACCCAAGGTAAAAGAATCTTGTATGACATGTCATAAAGATGCAATTCCCTTACATAGTAGATGGTTACATAACCCGCCCATAAGAACTCAAACGTTTGCAGGACTTCACTTAGATAGCGTTACTTGCGCAGCTTGTCACTCACCTGATTCAAAACGCGGTATTTATCTTCTCCTCATAGATAGCAAAAGCGGGAATCCTATATCTCAAGAAGAGATAATGAACTTACTCGAAACCGATTCACAAGGCCTTAAAGAAAAGATTGATCCAGATAGTGATGGGGTAATAGATGCGGTAGAATTATGGAGTATATGTAGACGATTAAACAATAAAGGCATTAACGTAACCTTCAAGGGGAGAATGAATGTGCAGACAGGTGAAGAAGCACATATGCTTGCTGAAAAAACTCAGGCTGTAAGAGAATGTGTTTTATGTCATCGACCTGATTCAGAATTCTTTAACAATGTGTTTGTAGTTATAAGTAAGGCTGACGAAAAACCTATGATTTTTAACGCAAAACAAGAAATAATTGGTTCTATTTATTCTATATGGCCAATGCGCAAGTTTTACGCATTGGGTAGTTCTAATGTAAAACTACTGGATTATTTATTCATTGTAGCTCTCATTGGTGGGATCGCTGTTCCCATTGGTCATATAACATTAAGAATAATAACTTCTCCTCTAAGGTCTCTAAGAAGGATGGGGAAAGGAGGTAAAAATAGATGAAAAAGATATACCTTCATCCATTACCAATAAGAATCTGGCACTGGATTAATGCTGGTGGATTTATACTTTTGATCCTTACAGGAATTCAAATAAGATATAGTAATTATATCAGTATTTTCTCTTTTGAAACTGCAGTTAAGATACATAGCTGGACGGGTTTCGTTCTGCTTGCGAATTATTTTATTTGGCTTTTTTATTATGTTTTCACGGGTAAAATAAAAATCTATATCCCACCCCTACATCATCCAATAGAATTTGTTAAGAAAGCTGCTAGACAGGCAAAATTTTATGGGTTTGGTATTATGGTTGGAGATAAAAACCCTCATCATCCTTCACCAGAACATAAATTCAACCCGATGCAACAGGTGTCCTATCTCATGATAATGACCTTACTTATACCCATTCAAATTATAACTGGACTTTTTCTCTGGGATCCTAAACTGTTTGCCCCTATTATTAATCTTATAGGTGGCATACAAATAGTTTCTTTAATACATGTGTTATTATGGATATTTTTTAGTGCGTTTATTATAGTACACTTTTATTTAGCCACTTTAGGACATACCCCTATGGCACATATTGTAGCGATGTTCACAGGTTATGAAGAAGAACATGAAGAACACGGAGATAGTAAAGAAGGACATGGCGAAGAAAAACATGCACATGGTTAAAAGAAATATCTAACTCCTATTCGAGATAAGTCTTATAAACTGAGAGATAAATATCTTCTTTTTCATGAATGAGTGACACATAGGATGAAAGTTCATTGGTAGCAAAATGCAGAATTTCTTCGGGTTTAACATAAAATAATTCAACATCTTTTTGAGGAACATAATATGTAAGGAAATTTACATGCATAGCCTCTTTGCATAATTTGAAAAGTTTCTTCAACACATTTTTCATAGATTCCTCGATTCCTGCTATTCTTAAATTAAAAACACCGCAAATAAAAATAATATCAAATTCCCTTTTTAATTGCGTTTCTTCGATATCCATAGCAAAAAAATCTATTCCGGGATACTTATTTTTAGCAAGTTTTATTAATTCCTCATTAATATCTATACCACAGTAATTAACGGGAATACCCCTAAACTTTAAAAAACCGAAGAAATCACCCTTGCCACATCCGAAATCCAAAATATTCTTGCCGGAAAATTCTCCAGCTATCCTCAGAAATGTTTCGTATCTCCTAATTTGCCCTTGGGGTGTCCATCTTAGAGCATAGGGAGTATCACCAAAATCTTTCAGATGTCTGTTATAGAAATCCAGGAGTTCCTTTTTCCCAAGCGGGTCCATTATAAATTAATTTTTTGATTAAATTTATTTGTAAAATTTTACTAAATATGTTTTAGTTAAAACTTATATTTTTAACGTATCTATTTATAAAATCTTATATGAATGTTAATAGAAGAAGCAATGATAGGGCAGTTTAATCCAGTAGTTGTAATATTTTTTTATAGTATATTTGTAATAACAATACTTGCGATTACTTACTTTTAGGTGGCGATACATTATTGGTGTAATGTGTAATAATAAATAAGATGAAAAAGAGGGGATGTAAAAATGAAAACTATCTATAATTCTATAGAAGGGAGACAAAAATATGTCAAAAGAAGCTATTGACGTCTTATTAGCAGAAAAAAGGGTATTTCCACCTTCAAAGGAATTTAGTGAAAAAGCCCATATCAAATCTATGGAAGAATACCAAAAACTTTACGCATGGTCAGTTAATGACCCAGATGGCTTTTGGGCAGAGATGGCAGAAAAACAGCTAACCTGGTTTAAAAAATGGGACAAAGTCTCTGATTGGGACTTTGAAAAGCCTTATATTAAATGGTTCATTGGCGCAAAACTTAATGCCTGTTATAACTGCCTCGATAGGTTTATAAATACCCCGATAAGAAATAAAGCTGCAATTATCTGGGAAGCTGATGACGGAGAATATAAAACTTATACATATCAACAACTATTTTATGAAGTAAACAGATTTGCAAATGCATTAAAAAAGCATGGAATTAAAAAAGGAGATAGAGTAACAATATATCTTCCGATGATACCAGAACTCCCTATTGCAATACTTGCATGTGCAAGGATTGGTGCAATCCACAGTGTTGTCTTTGGTGGATTTAGTGCTCAAGCTCTACGGGACAGAATTCAGGACTGCAAATCAAAACTTTTAATTACTGCAGATAGAGGAATAAGAGGTGGTAGGTCTGTTCCTTTAAAAGCTAATTCTGATCAGGCTTTACAAGAGTGTCCGACTATAGAAACAGTAATCGTTGTCAAAAGAACAGGTTATGTGGACATGGAACCAAAAAGAGACTTTTGGTGGCACGATGAAATGAATGACCCAGATTTAAAAAACTATTGTGAACCAGAGATTATGGATGCTGAAGACCCTTTATTTATACTTTATACTTCTGGATCGACAGGTAAACCAAAAGGTGTTCTTCACACCACAGGTGGCTACATGCTTTATACGAATCTAACATTCAAATGGATATTCGACTACCACGATGAAGACATTCATTTCTGCACCGCTGATATTGGATGGATAACCGGTCATAGTTACATTGTTTATGGACCTCTAAGTAATGGCGCAACAAGCCTCATGTTTGAAGGAATTCCAACCTATCCTGACCCAGGGAGGTTCTGGAATATTATAGATAAACACAAAGTAAGTATATTTTACACAGCACCTACTGCTATAAGGACATTGATGAGAGAAGGTGAAGAATGGGTTAAAAAATATGATTTATCTTCTTTAAGATTACTTGGTACTGTAGGTGAACCAATAAACCCCGAGGCATGGATGTGGTACTACATGCATGTCGGTAAATCAAAACTTCCTATAGTTGACACATGGTGGCAAACAGAAACTGGTGGAATATTAATTACTCCATTGCCTGGTGCAATGTCAACCAAGCCCGGTTCTGCAAGTAAACCATTTTTTGGAATTGTTCCAAGAGTTTTAAAAGAAGATGGTTCACCTGCTGAAGTTAATGAAGGTGGCTCATTAGTAATTGAAAAACCATGGCCTGGAATTTTAAGAGGCACTTTTGGTGATCCTGAAAACAAAAGAATTAAAGAAATCTATTTTACTCGTTTCCCTGGAAAGTATTTCACAGGTGATGGAGCAAGAGTTGATGAAGATGGAGATTACTGGCTAATGGGCAGAATTGATGATGTAATAAATGTATCAGGTCACAGACTCGGAACAGCTGAGATTGAATCTGCTCTTGTTAGTCATCCAGTAGTTGCAGAGGCTGCAACAGTTGGTTATCCCCACGAGATAAAAGGTGAAGGTATATATGTATTCGTTACATTAAAAGAAGGCTATGAACCGTCACCAGAACTTGCTAAAATGTTGATAGGTCATGTGAGACAAGTAATTGGTCCTATTGCAACGCCTGATAAGATACAGTTTACTCCAGGTTTACCCAAAACAAGAAGTGGCAAGATTATGAGAAGGATCCTGAGAAAAATAGCAAGAGGCGATACAGAAGATCTCGGTGACACAACAACACTTGCTGACCCATCGGTAGTAAATCAAATATTACAAGGAAGGTTATAAAAACATGGAGGACTTTTATTCAAAAGATAAAAGTCCTCCATTTAAATAACTATTAAGGAGTATAACTTGTCAGTAAAAAACCTCGACACGCTATTCAATCCTCGGAGAATTGCGATCATTGGTGCTGATGATAACCCATCATCAATAGGATATAATGTATTCAAAAACTTACTCGGACAAGGTTTTAAGGGTACTATTTATCCTGTAAATCCTAAATATGAGTCTGTACAAGGAATCGAAGCTTACTCAAAAATAACAGATATTAACAGAGAAATAGATTTAGCAATAATAGCGACTTCACCAGATGAGGTAACATCTGTATTAGAAGAATGTGGTCAAAAAGGTGTTAAAGGTGCTGTAATATTCTGCCCTGATTTCAAAAATCGTATTGATGATCTACAATTGGCCCTTAAGAATTTTGCATTGATCTCAAAGAAATATAGCCTCAGGATTCTTGGACCAGATTCTTAAAGAATAGATTAAATGCAAGCCTATTTCCAGAAATACCACCACAAGACAATATAGCATTCATTGTACAAAGCGTTACACTCTCAACAACTCTGCTTGATCTTGCAAGAAGTAAAAACATAGGATGTAGTTACTTCATTTCAGTCGGAACAAAGGCTGATATAAAATTTGCTGATCTTATTGACTATCTTGGCTTGATATAGACACAAGAGCAATCATACTCTATATTGAATCTATAAAAAACGGTAGGAGATTTATGACTGCTGTTAGAAGCTTTGCTTCGAGTAAGCCTATAATCGTTGTAAAGCCAGGTAAATTTGATTTATCCGCTCAAGTAGCTCTTACACATTCAAGTTTTATTGGCTGGAGAAGATAAGGTCTATGATGCAGCATTCAAAAGAGCAGGTGTTATCAGAGTCGATGAAGTCCTTGACCTTTTTATGTTGCAGAATCACTTTCTAAACAACAAAGACCAAAAGGAAATAGACTTGCAATAATAACTAACTCTGGTAGTCCTTCTGTTATTGCTGTAGATAATTTAATTAGATTTGATGGTCAACCTGCTGTTTTTAATTTTGACACAGTAAAATCATTACAATCATCCGTTAAGTCAGTTAAAATAATACAAAACCCGATTGATCTTTTATTCGAGGCATCACCAGAAAATTATCATAATGCTGAAATGGCTGTATTTATTTGTGATAGATGGCAAGGGCAGGGTGTAGGTAAAACCCTTTGTCTACACTGCTTGAAAGTTGCAAAAGAATTAGGTATAAAGAGGATGTGGATGGAAATTCTTAAAACTAATTTAAGGATGCTAAACAATGCATTTAAACTTGGATTTAAAACAGTATCATCAAATGAAGATTCAGTTAAAGGAAGCATTACCAATTCCGTGATGAATAAAAAAGGGGCTCACCTTATAATGTGTT
>CAYOJI010000008.1:0-33535 GCA_964404225.1 uncultured Nitrospiraceae bacterium | reverse complement strand
TAACCCACTTTATTCATAAATTCATGAGTAATTGGCAGAGGCGGTATTTGAGCGGTTCTCGCCTCAAATACTGCGTCTGCCAAAATTTTATGAATAATATAGGGCAATAGAAATTTAGTAAAAATTATAAGTCCTTGATTCTAATAATGTATGGTTTATTGTACAGTTAATTTAAAGAAATAGCATTTTTTAAGCAATTGATATATATGCATTTTCATTCAATTTAGAAATAAAATTAAAACATGTATGATTTTAGATTATTATTGTATTAACTTTCGATAAAGATCAGTCCTTCTATCCTTAAAGATATTATTAAACTTATTTAAAGACTTATTCCTTGATAATTTTGGTTCGATTTCTACAGTTATTAAAACTTCTTCATTTTTCGAAGCCTTAACAAGTACCTCACCCGCTGGAGAAACAATTAGGCTTTGTCCTATAAAATTTAAGGGTTGATTTTTCTTCCTGTATTCTGTTCCTATTCGATTAGCTGTTATAGCAAAGACTTTATTTTCAAGACATCTTACTGGCATTGCCTTAGGACAATATGGCAAGACAAGATTAGAAGGATGTGCAACTATTTCTGCACCAAGAAGGGCAAGTGATCTCATCGATTCAGGGAAAAACCAATCAAAACAAATTATAATTCCGATTTTGCCTATTTTTGTATCCCAAACTTTGAATCCTGTATCTCCTGAAGTAAAATAGAGTTTTTCTTCAAAAAAAAGATGCGTCTTTCTATAAACACCAATGAATCCCTCAGGGCCTATTAAAACAGCACTATTAAAGAATCTCTTTTTATCCTTTTCAGGAAGCCCTGCAACAACATAGATTCCTTTGCGGTAAGATATTCCCAAAAGATATTCTGTGGTATCTCCTCCTGGTATTTTTTCAGCAAGTGCTTCTACCTCATCTTTTGAAATAAATTGATATCCTGTTGCAAAGAACTCGGGTAAGACAAGTAGATCAATGTCATATGTATATGTTTCTATGGCAGATAAGACCTTCTCAAAATTTTTCTCTTTTTCTCCAAATATAGGCTTGAATTGATAAAATCCAACTTTTATCTTGTTACATTGCTCAGCCATGTAAGATAATCCTCTGCTCCTACAATTATAGGTATCCCGATTATTTCAGGTACAGAATAAGAATGGATTTTTTTGACCTTTTTTGTTAATTCCTCAAAAAGGTTCTTTTTAGTTTTAGCGATCATAAGAACTTCGCTCTCGTCTTCTATTTTATCCTCCCACCTATAAATAGAACGTATATTCTTAATGATATTTATACAGCCTGCAAGTCTTTCTTCTACAAGCTCTTTTGAGATGTTTATGGCCTCATCTTCTTTTGAGGCAGTTATAAATACTATTATCTCATCCATAGTGAATTGCCTCCTTTATGAGCGATGTTTATATTATCATTAAAACAATTATATGATTAAGTATAGCGAATTGCTATAATGTAGTTTAGGATAATAAATATCATGAAATTATGAAAGAAGAAAAGAAGACAGATATAGAACTTTCCTTTCAAAAAACTGGTAGTCCTGTAGACGAGGCTATAGATTACCTGATAGAGCTTGTTGGGCAAGTGCATCATCCTGATATCGTAAGGGAAATGATTATATCTGCATTGAAAGCTGGTAAGGAAGAACAATTTAAAGCTAATCTCAAACTCATGAATATTACTTTAAAGGAGATGAGATTTACCTCGAAGATATTTGGTCCATATCGGCATATTCGTAAGGTTACAGTGTTTGGTTCTGCAAGGACAAAACCTACTGAACCGGTTTATAAAATGGCTCGAAATTTTGGTCAAAAGCTTGTAGAGGCAGGATATATGGTAATTACAGGAGGAGGACCTGGCATTATGCAGGCTGTAAATGAAGGAGCAGGCCCTGAACATTCTTTTGGCGTTAACATACGCCTTCCATTTGAGCAGGAGCCCAATCCTATAGTGAGAGGAAACCCAAGGCATATTATATATAAATACTTTTTCAACCGAAAAGTAGCATTTATAAAGGAGGCAAGTGCTGTAGCTCTTTTCCCGGGAGGATTTGGCACACTCGATGAGGCAATGGAAACAAGTACCTTGTTACAAACAGGTAAACGAGATCCTTTACCCCTTGTTCTAATAGATGAACCGGATGGTACATATTGGGCAAGGTGGCTTGATTTTTTCAGGAAGGAGCTTCTTTCACGCGGTTATATCAGTGCTTCTGATTTCAATATATTTGACCTTGTCAATTCAGTTGATGATGCAGTAGAGTGTATTAATCGATTTTATCGTCGATATCATAGCATACGATATGTTGATAAGAAGCTTGTAATAAGACTTACCTCACCTTTAACCCCTGATGCTGTAAACGAACTCAAGAAAAAATTTTCGAATATTTTAGTGCCGGGTGGTGATATTTATCTTTCGCCGCCATTACCTGCAGAATCTGATGAGCCTGAACTTATTCATCTGCCGAGACTTGTGCTGGATTTCAACCGCAGGAGTTTTGTAAGACTACATTCTCTTATCGATGCTATAAATAACTTTGATTAATCCGAAATAACAAATAAAAATAATTTAACAATCATATTGAGTTAAATAATTTTTGAGCAATATCTGCATTATTCGGGTTAAACTAATACATTATCAGGATTGCATCTCATAGCAAGCAGGAGGGAATATGGATGCCATCGAATGTATAAAAACAAGAAGGAGTATAAGAAAATTTAAACCTGAACCTGTGCCTTTAAACATTTTAAGGGACATTATCGATGTAGCTAAATGGAGTCCATCATATAAAAATACTCAACCGTGGGAAATCATCATTATCTCGGGTGAGAAAAAAAGGGCACTCTCCAAGTTTCTTATTAAACTTCTCGAGGAGAATGCTATTCCAACACCCGATATCCCCCCACCCACTTCATGGCCTCCCACCCTTGAAAAAAGAATTTCTTCTTTAATGAAAAAAAGAAGTGAAATTACGGGTAAGGACATGAGTGACCCTGAAGTTATAAAAAAATCTAAAATAGCTAACTTTGAGTTTTACGGTGCTCCTCACGGGATATTCCTTCTTCAGGATTCTTCACTAACTGCATGGTCAATATTTGATATGGGCATCTTTGCTCAAAGTCTCATGCTCGCAGCTCATGCTTATGGACTTGCTACTGTTCCACAAGCCTTCCTTACAGATTATGCGGCGGAGATAAAGAAATTTTTAGATGTACCCGAGACAAAAAGATTAATAATAGGGATTTCAATTGGGTATCCTGACCTCGAATCCCCAATAAACAAGTTCAGACCCGATCGAGTGGATATTGATGATATATTAAAGATCATAGAATAAGTCTGATGACACATTTTATTGCAGATTTACATATACATTCAAAATATTCACGTGCAACGAGTAAAGAAATGTCTCCGGAAAATATTTGGAAATGGGCTCAGTTAAAGGGAATTAAGGTAGTAGGCACAGGTGATTTTACCCATCCTAATTGGTTTAAAGAATTACAAGAGAAACTCGAACCTGCTGAAAACGGACTGTTCTGCTTAAAGGAAGATTTTAAAATTCATGATATCCCTCCATCATGCATGACCGATGTATATTTTCTACTTACATCTGAAATAAGTTGTATATATAATAAACATGGAAAAATTCGAAAGATTCATTTGATAGTATTGGCTCCTGATTTTGTCCATGCTACAAGGCTAAATCTTATCCTTTCGAAGATTGGGAATCTTACTGCCGACGGGAGGCCTATATTGGGTCTTGATGCAAAGGAACTTTTAAAGATTGTTACTGATTTGTCAAAGGATTGTCTACTTATCCCAGCACATGCGTGGACCCCGCATTTTTCCATTTTTGGAGCAGAATCAGGGTTTGATTCGCTTGAAGAATGTTTTGAAGAGCTAACCCCATATATCTATGCTATAGAAACGGGTCTTTCTTCAAACCCATTGATGAATTGGCGTCTTTCATTCCTTGATAAGGTGACTCTTGTATCCAATTCTGATGCTCATTCGCCTTCTAAGATTGGTAGAGAAGCAAATATTTTAGATACCGAACTAAATTATTCATCAATAATATCTGCTATCAAAACTAAAAGAGGGATCCTTGGAACAATAGAATTTTTTCCTGAGGAAGGGAAATATCATTACGACGGTCATAGAGTTTGTAAAATAAGTCTTTCTCCGAGAGAAACAATTAAACACAATTATCTCTGTCCTGTGTGTGGCAAAAGACTCACTATAGGAGTAATGCATAGAGTTGAGAAGCTTGCAGACAGAAAGGATGGATATAAACCACCAAATATGCCACCTTTTCAGTCGATAATTCCATTGTCTGAAATTCTGGCCGAAGTACTAAAAGTAGGTGCAAACAGTAAAGTGGTAGAAAATGCATATTTTAATTTAATTCAGAAGCTTGGGTGTGAATTTAAAATCCTCATGGATATTCCTCTCGAAGAAATAGAAAAGGCAAGCTCTCCTATTGTCAGAGAGGCAATTTTTCGCGTTCGAACTGGTAATGTTTATATTGCACCTGGATATGATGGAGAATATGGAAAAATAAAGATTTTTGAACCATTAGAAAGACAGGGAATCAAGGGGCAGGCAATGCTTTTCTGAAATGATCCTTGATGGCTTAAACGAAGCTCAACAAAAAGCTGTTAGTACCATTGAAGGACCTTTGATGATTATAGCAGGTCCGGGAACTGGAAAGACCTTAACAATAACTCGCAGGATTGCTTATTTAATTCATAAGGGTATTAAGCCGGAAAACATTTTTGCACTCACTTTTACAAATCGAGCTACAATGGAAATGAAAGAACGAACAAAAGTATTTTTAGGCAATGATGCTGAAAAGATTTTTATAGGAACATTTCATTATTTTGGCCTTAGAATTATTCAAGATACCTTTATGCATAAATTTTCTATTTACAATAGAATTCAACAAATAAATCTTCTAAAAAAGTTTCTCAAGGGTTCAGAATTAAAGATTCAGCAATTGATTGAAAAAATATCTAAGATTAAAAATTTAATCATAGAAGTTGATGAGGAAACAAAAGATATTTTCGAAAGATACCAATCTACATTAAGGAAAGAGTCAGCTTTTGATTTAGATGATCTTATCCTCAAACCGATTGAAATGTTCAGTAACGACAAATTCCTTAAAGGATATCGAAAAAAGATTCAATATATAATGGTTGATGAATATCAAGATATAAATCCCGCGCAGTATAAATTGCTCAAACTCCTCACTCATGATTCGCCCAATCTTTGTGTAATAGGTGATTCTGACCAAGCAATTTATGCATTCAGAGGAGCGGATGTTACAAATTTTCTTAATTTCGAGAAAGATTTTAGATATGCACAAAAAATAACTCTCCAAAAAAATTATCGGTCAACAATTAATATTATTAAAGCTTCAAGTTATTTGATTAAAAATAACCTTAAGAGGATAGATAAAGAGATTATCCCAACAAGGGAGAGAGGTGTCCCTATAACATTGATATCAATACCTGACGACAGAAGCGAAGGAGAAATTATAGTCAATGAGATAGAATATCGAATTGGGGGAACAAGTAATTATAAATTATTAGGTAAAGATTTAAGGATAGAACCTGCAGGTTCATACAGTTTTGCTGATTTTGCTGTAATATTTAGAACAAATGCACAATCAAAAATCTTAGAAGATCCATTTAAGAAATCTGGCATTCCTTACCAAATAGTAGGTAAACAACAATTATCAAGAGAAGAAATTTTGAATGTCCTTATAGAAAAAGCAAAAGATGTAAGGGTTGATTTTTGTTTCAGCGATTATTTTGAAGATGTATTAAAAGAGTTGAAAATAATAGGAGCTATTCAAGATACTGATATAATATTTCTTCAGAATATTGCCTCAAAATATACACAAAGCAAGACACCAGGATCGATAAACAACTTTATTAACGAAATAAGTCTTTTTACCCCCGCAGATCAATATAATCCAAAAATCAATGCTGTCACATTAATGACACTTCATGCGGCAAAAGGTCTTGAATTCAAGATTGTATTTATAACAGGAGTTGAAGAGGGACTGCTTCCTTTTACTTTAAAAAGAAGTGATATAGATATCGAAGAAGAGAGACGACTATTTTATGTTGGTATGACAAGGGCAAGAGATGAACTTTTTTTACTGCACGCCCGCAGAAGGTTTTTATATGGTCAGGCACTTAAGCTACCTCCGTCTTCGTTTATAAACGAGATTCCCGAAAGATTTATTAATAAAAAATTTATTCCTGAAAGTCTAAAAAAAAAGCAGATTAACCAACAGAGGAGACTTTTTGACTTATGAAAAACCTCTGGAGCATAAGAATGAGGGCTTCAAAAACAGTTAGTAGATCAACATCAGAAGTTCGAGATATCCATATTTCAGGCGCGGAAGGTCTTTACGAGGACGAAGATATTCAAGTCGCAACAAAAAAATTTATAAAAAGGGCATTAGAACATAAAAGGGGGAGACCGGACAAGATTGTAATTACAATCGAGAAAATAAAGAAGAAACCAAAAATCATAAATTCGTTACCTGTGAGCACAATAAACTGTAAATCACCCTCGGAAGCCAAACGCATTATAAGATTAATTCTTAAATCACTAAACATATCTGATACTTCTATAGAGAAAGCCTTTAAGATAATTAGAAGAAATAACATGAGAGGTGCTGCTATTGTTTCGTTAGAGAAAGGTTATCGTTTTGAACCTGATAAAGAGAGAGGTGTAAGGGTCTCAAGACTCGGTATAAGCAAATCTGCCCTATTAGAACTCTCCTTAAAGCTCTCGAGATATAACATTAATAGGGAAATTGTAAAAGAAGCCCTCATCCTTGCCTCAAAAGTCTCATCATGTAAAGAAGTAATAGCTGAATTATGTATATCTGACGATCCTGATTATACAACTGGTTATGTTTCATCAAGACATCTTGGTTATTTGAGAATTCCGAATATAAAGAACAAGGGGAGTAAAATGGGCGGTAGGGTCTTCTTTGTAAAAGAAGATTCAAATGTTGAAAATCTAATAGAATATCTGGAAAAGTCTCCTGTAATTATTGCTAAGATAAGTTTTTGTAAAGGGAAAGTCTCTCTAAATGAAATCCTCAATAATAGTTATTGCTAATCCTGTTGCAAAAAGGGCAACAAGGCAAAAGTTTGATATAGCTTATCATTATTTTAAATCAAAGGGATATAAAATAGAGATGATCTTTACTGAGAGAAAGGGACATGCAGAATACATTGCAAAAGATTCTTTGAAAAAATCACCCCTAATGATTGTTGCAGCAGGTGGAGACGGAACATTCAATGAAGTAATAAATGGACTTACAGGTTCGGATGTTCCGTTAGCAATCCTGCCACTTGGAACAACTAATGTACTCGCAAAGGAAATTGGTATTCCCGAAAATATAAAAGGGGCGATAGAGTTTTTTTTAAGCAGGACACCAAGAAATATTTCTCTTGGTAGGATAGTTATTACCCATCACCCTTCACCTATAACCCATTATTTTGTATTAATGGCAGGTATTGGGTTTGATGGTGAAGCTGTATTTGGACTTAATGAAAGATTGAAAAGAATCTCGGGTAAGGTTGCCTACATATTTAGTGGGGTTAAAACCCTTTTTACATTTAATCCAATCGATTTAAAATTCGATATAGATGGAAGGATATTTTTAGGACATTCAGCCGTTGTATCTAAGGCTGCAAAATACGGAGGAAACTTTAAGATTACACCAGATGCAAACATCTTGGACCCAGCTTTTTATGTATGTATTTTTAAAGGTAAAAGGCGAATAGATATTATTAAATATGTGTTTGGTATACTTTTAGGCGTTCATTTAAGGTTCAAGGACATTGAATATTTAAAAGCAAAAAATATACAAATTCAAGGGAAGGCACATATACAAATGGACGGAGATTATTTTGGAACTACACCTGCTCAAATAGAGGTAGTACCTAATATTGTTAAATTGATTTTTTAATTACGCCACCTCCGATCACTATATCTCCGTTATAAAAAACAGCACTTTGTCCTGGCGCAGGTGCCCATTGAGGTTCATCAAAAACAACGCGAACTAATTCAAATGGTTTATAATGCATGGTGCATGTTCCATTATTATCATGTTTTTTATCTTGTGACTCATGATGAGTAACTAAATATAATGTTGCTGGTTCGTCTTTCATTGTAGAACGCACCTTTACTGACACCCGATAGGTATGAGGTCTTGCCTCACCTTTCCTCCAAGCAGAAATAATCCAGTTTAGATTCTCTACCCATAACTCTCTTTTTTTTGCATCTTCTTGCGAGCCTACATATAAGATATTTTTAAGGGCATCTATTGCAATAACATAAAGGGGCTCTTTAAATGATATTCCCAGTCCCTTTCTCTGACCAATTGTGTATCTATGGATCCCTTTATGTTCCCCTAATATCTCGTTATTTTTTATATTTACAATGGGGCCTGGTCTTGCTGTAAAATTTGAAAGCTTCTCTATGAATTTAGGATATTTTCTGTCTTCGATAAAACATATCTCCTGACTTTCAGATCTCATCACGGGTAATTTAATCTCAGATGCCAGCATTCTGACAGTTTTTTTATTGTAGTAGCCAAGCGGTGTCATCAGTCTTTTTAATTCTCTTTGACCCAAAGTATAAAGTACATACGATTGGTCTTTCTTTTCATCGATTCCCTTTTTCAATAAAAAATAATCACACAAGTCTTCTGACTTATCTATACACTTTCCTCTTTGCTCGTTGTTCCTTACTGACTCGACCCTTGCATAGTGTCCTGTTGCCACATAATTAGCACCTTTTTCTTTTGCTACTTCAAAAAGCATAGGAAATTTAATAAATCTGTTACAGAGTATGCAAGGGTTTGGAGTAAGACCTTTTAAATATAAATTTACAAAAGGATTTATCACTTTTTCCCTGAATACTTTTTGAACATCGATAATTGTATGAGGTATTTTAAGATGTGCAGCGTTTTCAGACGCATCTCTTATTGCTGCTGAACAACAACGTATATTAGGATTATTCAAGTTTTTTTCATCCCAGAGGATGAAAGAAACTCCTTCTACATCATAACCCTGCTCTTTTAGAATATATGCGGTAACCGAAGAGTCAATCCCCCCGCTCATTCCTACGATAACCTTTACCATAGTTAAAATATAACACGTTGACCTTGCTTCTTGTAACTAATACAATATTCTTTAATCGTGAAAAATATTGTTCTTATAGGTTTTATGGGAACAGGGAAAACAGCAGTAGGTAGGGAACTATCACGCCTTCTAAATATGAAGTTAATAGATGTAGATACAGAAATAGAAAAGTCTGAGAAAATGACAATTAATGAGATATTCGAACGCTTTGGGGAGGCAAGATTTAGGGATATAGAAACAGATATGGTAAAAAAAGTCGCTCAAAATAAAAATGTTATTATTTCTACCGGTGGTGGCGTAGTACTCAGGGCAGAAAATATGGAGAGTCTAAAAAAGAAGGGGGTCATTGTCTGCCTTACAGCTTCTCCAGAAAAGATCTTCGAAAGAATAAGTAATAACGCTGACAGACCACTGCTCCGAGTCGAAGACCCTCTTAAAAAGATTAAGGAGCTTTTGACTTTTAGAGAACCCTTCTATAAAAAGGCTGAAATAACAATTAATACTGACGATAAAAATCCTCTACAAATTGCAGAGGAAATAATAGAAAGGTTAAAAACAAAGGGATGGAAAAAATAAGGGTCAAGCTTGGTGAAAGAAGTTATGATATTTGCATAGGTTACAATATCCTTAGAAAAATCGGGAAAATACTAAGATCATTCGATTTCAGCCCTAAAATCGGCGTAATCAGTAATCCAACAGTTTTTTCATTGTACGGGAAGGAGGTATCGAGCTCGATAAGAAGAGCAGGATTTGACCTTCTTAAGGTAATAATACCTGATGGCGAAGAATACAAGAATCTCCAGAGTCTTGAGCATATATATGATGAGCTTTTAAAGTATAAATTAGATAGATCATCCGCCTTAATTGCACTTGGTGGTGGGGTTATTGGAGATATAACAGGTTTTGCTGCCTCGACTTATATGAGGGGAATTTCTTATATTCAAATTCCTACTACACTTCTTGCTCAAGTGGATAGCTCAGTTGGGGGCAAGACAGGTGTAAACCATGAACTCGGGAAAAATATGATTGGTACTTTCTGGCAGCCAAAACTTGTATGGATTGATGTCGAGACACTAAAAACGCTACCAAAAAGAGAATTGTTAGCAGGTATTGCGGAGATTATTAAATACGGAGTAATTTATGATAGAAAGTTGTTTGATTTTCTCGAAAGTAACAGAAACAAAATACTTAGACTTAATAAAGAGGCTATTAAACACATTATTAAACGTTCATGTGAGATAAAAGCCGAGATAGTTTCAAAAGACGAAAGAGAATCGGGGATCAGATCTATTTTGAACTATGGTCATACAATAGGTCATGCAATAGAAACCGTCACTGGATATAAAAAGTACTTGCATGGCGAAGCTATTGCGATAGGCATGTATATTGAGGCTTCTTTGTCTCAGATGATAAATCTTATTGATAGGAATGAAGTTTTAAGGATAAAGTCTCTCATTGATTCATATGGATTGCCTTCAGAAATGCCGCCGGAGTTAAATATAGAAGATATCTTCGCATCTATGCAGCTTGATAAGAAAGCAATAGCAGGTAAGTTAAAGTTTATTTTACCAAAGACCATAGGGAGGGTTGTTATTCATAAAGGAATTAATCCGAAGGGAATAAAGGATTTAATCAGAAAAATACAATTAACCCATATTATTCACAAAAATTACTCATGAATTTATGAATAAAGTGGGTTAGAATAATGCAGATATTGGTACTCGAAAAATCTATAAAGAAGTACTTAGATGGGTGCTAATTTTTTGGCGGAGAAAACAAATTGTATTCACCTTGAAAAGCGGGTAATAGAAAGGATAAGTAAGGGGTACCCGCTCGATAAAAGACCAGACCTTATTCTATGGGTATGCCACTTCCCTCTCCCAACTTTATCAAGCATACAATGTCCCGTGATTATAAAGCATCAAAGATGTCCTCATGGCGGGCCATTCAGCAGTAATTAGAATCAAATTCTGCTTAAACTCTCCATCTATCCTTTTTCCTTCTATACGTCTCTACTTCTTTTTTCTTTTCCTCAAATCCCTTTTTCCCCATTATTCCATAAGTAAGATTTTTCCCTTCTTCAACACCAGGTTGGTTAAAAGGATTTATACCATAAAGAAATCCTGCAAAGGCTGTTGAGAGCTCAAAGAAATGAAACAATTGACCGAGATAATAACCGTTAATCGCTGGCATAACTATTGTCATACTTGGCCCCTTTGCCTTTGCAAGTGCAAGTTCTGTAGCCTCCTGCTCTGCTTGGATAAGCTCTGAAAGAGTATGTCCTGACAAATAATTGAGTCCTTCCATTTCCTTGAATACCTCGGGGATCGTTATATCTATACCGTAATCTCTAATTTTAATGAAAATGATGACCTTATCACGAGGTCCTTGCATCCACAACTGCAATTGTGAATGCTGGTCAGTGGCGCCTATCGAAGGGTATGGCGTGTGACCCTTATTTTCTTTACCCAGACTTTCAGCCCAGATTTGACAGAACCACTCAGAAAGTGATTTAAGGTTATCCGCATAGGGCATAAGCACATTTATTATTCGCCCCTTCTCTTTATACATCAAATAAAGTAAGGTACTAAAAATATAAGCTGGATTTTTTAATAGCTCAGATGTAGAACATACTTTATGAAGATCCCTTGCACCCTGTAAAAGTTCATTTGAGTCCTCACCTATTATTTCTGCCATTAGAAGACCAACTGGGCTCAATACGGAATATCTTCCAACAACGCCTGGTGGAATAGAGAAAGAGGGCATTCCATATTCTTTAACAATTTTTCGTAAGTTCCCTTTTTCAGGATCTGTGGTAATTATAAATCTATTTGGGGCTTCACTACCTAATACTTCGTTCATCTTTTTCCATAAGACCATAAAGGAAGCTGCTGTTTCTGCTGTACTGCCCGACTTAGAGATGACATTTATAAAAGTGGTTTTTAAATCTACACATGAAAGGATATTATGTAACGTTCTCGGATCAATATTGTCGTATATAAAGACACGCGGTTTTTTCTGAAGATTATGAAAAGGGCTTAGTGCTTCAAGAATTGCTTTTGGTCCAAGTGCTGAACCCCCTATGCCGAGCAAAAGGAAATCTGATGCATTTTTTCTAATGTGCTTTGATAGATTCTTTATTTCAGAAGTATCCTGATACAAAAGGTCTATAAATGCAAGTTCAGGCCATAGTCTTTTCTCTATTTGTTCATGTGCCTTATATACTTCGTTGAAGTCTTTTATTAGATTCTCAGGCAATCCATTGTCGCCTATTGTTTCTTCCATCATATTTGAAAAATCAAGTTCAATCACTGTTCCCTCTCATATGTCAACTTATTTTTTAGTCGAGTACTCGTTTGAAGCAGCCCTTAGTCCTTCTTTTATGATTAAAATAAAAACTACTGTAAATCCTATAAGGATTCCAAAAAAATTGACGAGCTTAAGCAATGCCATAATTAAAAGGATACAAGCAAGGATGAAGAATCTAAAAAAACTTAAGAAGAGTAGCTTGCCTCGTGGTCTATAGGTTCCAAACAGACGTTCCAGACCCCATTCAAGACCTCTCAGATTAGCAAGCCCAAGCGCTCCACCTAAGAGTATGCTGATTGGAAGTTTTTTCCATTCAAAAAAAGCCGAAAAAAAAGAAAGTAGTAACAAGATAATAATACCTTGTTTATTAATTCTCTTCACTAGTTCAGTCATTTAGATTTCTTTGCCACCCTTATCAATTCTCTAAATCCAGCTACGATTCCGATGAGAAGAAAAATAATGGTAAACCATGGAAAGGTAGAAAGACCTATTTTTGGCATAATGTATTTATCTATTCCTAGTCCCATTGCAAGACCTATAAAGGTTGCAAGAACTATATTTAATCCTACGGTACTTGCTTCAAGAAGTAGCTTAAAGAAAGATTTATCAGCCATGTTGAGAAGAAATAATTATTTTCTTATTTCTAAAAATGTTTCATACGCTGCTTTTACTGTTTTTTCTATATCACTCTTTGAATGCGCAAGAGATATGAATCCTGCTTCGAATTGTGAAGGGGCAAGATTTATTCCTCTTTTAAGCATACCCCAGAAAAATTTAGAAAATTTTGATGTATCAGAGAGTTTAGCTGTTTTATAATCCACTACATCTTTATCTGTGAAATAGGTACAAAACATTGTGCCTGCTCTATAAAATTTTGTTTCTACTTTAGCCTTTTTTGAAGCATCTATCAATCCTTCTTCCAGATTCGAAGCTATTTCCTCCAGTTTTTTATATATCTTGGGATTAGAAAGTATTTTGAGGGTCTCTATTCCTGCTGTCATTGCAAGGGGATTCCCTGATAAAGTGCCTGCTTGATAAACTGGGCCTTCGGGTGAAACCATAGACATTATATCTTTTCTGCCTCCATAAGCGCCAACAGGTAATCCGCCCCCAATAACTTTACCAAGACATGTCATATCAGGCTTGATATCATAAACCGATTGTGCTCCTCCATATGCAACTCTAAAGCCTGTCATTACTTCATCGAATATGAGAACGATATCATACTCTTTTGTTAATCTTCTCATAGACTCGAGAAATTCTGGTTTGGGAAGAACACAACCAATATTACCTACTACAGGTTCTACGATAACACATGCTATTGATCTCCATTCATTTTTTATAACATTTTTTAAAGCAGAAGTATCATTAAAAGGTAGTGTAATTGTATTTCTTGCGTAAGATTTTGGAACACCAGGACTATCAGGAACACCGAAAGTGGTTGCACCTGATCCTGCTTTGACAAGAAGCCCATCTGCATGTCCGTGATAACAGCCTTCGAATTTAATAACCTTATTCCTTCCTGTAAATCCACGTGCAACCCTAATAGCACTAAAGGTAGCTTCTGTCCCTGAATTGACCATACGGATTTTATCCATTGAGGGATAAGCTTTAAGGACAATCTTTGCGAGTTCAATCTCTAAAGGAGTTGGTGCGCCATAACTTGTGCCTTTATCCAATGCCTTTTTAAGGGCATTAACAACCTTTGGATGAGAATGACCTAAAATAAGAGGTCCCCACGAAAGGACATAATCTATATAAGCATTACCATCAACATCATAAATTTTAGAGCCCTTTGCCTTAGCAATAAAGAGTGGATTCCCTCCCACAGCCTTAAATGCTCGAACAGGACTATTAACACCACCAGGTATAAGTTCTTGCGCCTTTTGAAATAATCTAAAAGATTTTTCCCATTTCATATGATTAAGGTTCCCACATTTTTTAGATTTTCATAGTTTCTTGAGTTATAAATTTAATAAGCTTGACAAACATGGTTATCCAAGAAACTCGAAATATTGTTACTGTATCATAAATATTTTTATGTGTCAAAAATAATGTCATTTATGATATAAAGAAGAAATAAAAAATTACAGGAGGAATAAATAATGAAGAAAGTTCTACTCGTAGTGTGTGTCTTCTTGTTTTTTGTTTTTATATCATGTGCAAAGCAAGAAGAACAGAAGGGTCCTTATTTAGCTAAGGTTGGAAATGTAAAAATAACAAAAGCAGATCTCGAAAGAGAATTAAAAAATCTGCCTGAATTTGCTCAAAAGCTTTTTGAGGGTAAAGCGGGTAAAGAAAGATTTCTCGAAGAATTGATAAAGAAAGAACTACTTTATCAGGAGGCTTTAAAGAAAGGGCTCGATAAAGATACCGAATTTCGCAACAAGGTTGAAGATTTTAAAAAAATAACACTTATTGGTCAACTTCTTGAGAAAGAGATAGAGATGAAGAGCCAAATTACGGATGAAGATATTAGAAATTATTATGAAAAAAATAAAGAAGATTTTTCTAATATTACTCAGATCAGGGCAAGTCATATACTTGTAAAGACCGAGGAAGAAGCCAAAAGAATCCTTGAAAGACTCAAAAAAGGAGAAGATTTTGCAGAAATGGCAAAAAAATACTCTATTGACACTGGATCTGCAAAGAATGGGGGTGACCTTGGATATTTTTCCCCTGGGCAGATGGTTCCAGAGTTTGAGCGAGCTGCAGCAAGACTAAAAACAGGAGAGGTAAGCGAGCCCGTAAAAACCCAATTCGGATACCATATTATTAAGGTTACCGATAAAAAGCTTGGTAAGCCAATTGAATTTGAAAAGGTTAAAAATCTCATTTATCAACGCTTAACTGCTGAGAAACAGAAAGAGATTTTTGATTCTTATATAGCACAGCTAAAAAATAAATACAAAGTAGAAATAAATAGAGAAGCAGTATCAAAACTTACTGAGGACGAAAAAAAGGAAAATATGAAGGATACTCCTGAACAAACACGAGAGCCAAAATAAAGTAAATTATGTTTAATTTATGAAAGAAATCCAAATTCTCGACATATCAGGCGATATCGGCATAAAGGCAACGGGAAGAAGTTTAGAAGAAGTATTCGTAAATGCTTCCACAGGTATGTACTCTCTTATAACAAATATTGAAGAAATTTTAGAGAGTAAGACTATTAATGTTTCGACTGAGAGTGATTCACTCGAGGGACTCCTTGTATCATATCTTAATGAGCTGATATTTCATTTTGATACATATGGTTTTATTGGTAAAAAGATAAAGATAAAGATTAATAAAAATGATTCTTATAATCTTGAGGCATCAATAACTGGTGAAGATTTTGATCCTGAACGTCATGAAAGGAAACTTCTTATCAAGGCAGCTACATACCACAAAATAAAAGTGGAGAAAATAAACGATATATGGGAGATTAATGTTATATTTGATATATAATAAGTAAGTTAGTAAAGTTTATTAGAGTTTTTTGGATTTTCTTAGTTTAAAAACTGGGTAAACTTAAAACTCAATAAACTTGAGGAGTAATTATGACATTAGAAAACATCATAAGGATTGATGATACAAAGATAGAAGTGCGAAAAGGCTATAAGCCTGGTATGAGGGTTAATGGAATTATCTATGTTGATGAATTACTCGAAAAGGAACTTGAATCACAGTCAATAGATCAGGTAGCTAATGTTGCTACATTACCGGGTATTATTAAAGCTTCGTTAGCAATGCCTGATATCCATACAGGTTACGGATTTGCTATCGGTGGTGTTGCTGCTTTTGATTTAAAGGAAGGGATTGTTTCACCAGGAGGCGTGGGATACGATATAAATTGCGGTGTGCGTTTGCTAAAAAGTAATTTAAAACGGGATGAAGTTCTATCAAAAATAAAGGATCTTATAAATGTCCTTTATACAGAGATACCTTCTGGCGTAGGTTCAAAAGGAAAGATAAGACTTGGTCCGGAAGATGAAAGGAAAATCCTCATAAAGGGTGCACAATGGGCTGTAGAACAAGGATTTGGAGAACCAGAGGATCTTGAAAAAATAGAATCTAGTGGTTGTATTGAAGGAGCTGACCCCTCGATAATAAGTAATAAAGCATACGAACGCGGAAGGGCTCAACAAGGAACCTTAGGATCTGGGAATCATTTCCTCGAAATACAATTTGTAGAGGAGATTTATGACGAAAGTGCTGCCGAGGCTATGGGTCTTTTTAAAGATCAGATTACGATTATGATACATACAGGCTCTCGTGGGTTCGGACATCAGGTTTGCTCAGATTTTCTTGAAGTGATGTCTAAAGCAGTAAAAAAATATAAAATTGAATTGCCTGATAAAGAATTGGCATGCGCTCCATTTGAGAGTCCCGAGGCACAGGATTACCTTTCGGCGATGAGGGCGGCTGCTAATTATGCATGGGCTAATAGACAATGTATTATGCATTGGGCACGAGAGTCCTTTATGAAGGTATTCGGTATTTCTCCTAAAAAACTCGGTATGACATTGATATACGACGTGGCACATAATATTGCAAAAATTGAAGAACACGAAGTTAATGGAGAGAGAAAAAAACTTATAGTTCATAGAAAGGGTGCGACGAGGGCATTTCCACCGGGTCATCCAGAATTGCCAGAAGTATATAAAAAGCTTGGACAACCTGTATTGATACCAGGAGACATGGGAAGGGTTTCATTTATTCTTCTTGGGACACAGAAGGCAATGAGAGAAACATTCGGTTCAACATGTCATGGAGCGGGCAGGGTTCTTTCAAGACATCAAGCGATAAAAAAGGCTAAAGGCCGATCAATAAAAAGAGAGATGGAAGACAAGGGGATTATAGTAATGTCTGCAGGTAGAGAAACACTCGCTGAGGAGATGTCCGATGCTTATAAAGACATATCGAATGTTGTAGATGTAGTTCACAGGGCGGGAATTTCTAAAAAGGTTGCAAAGCTGAGGCCGATAGGGGTTATTAAGGGATAAAAATTTATTTGAGCATCATATACGCTACCAGCGCTCCAATAAAAACTATAACACATGCTGGAAACATTATTTTATAAATCTTCCATAAATCAGCCTTAAAATATTCTTTTGTTAAAACTAAACATATATGAACAGGTGAAAGCATTACACCCAAAAAACCAGAGGCAAACGCAAAGGATATCATTCCTATTGAAATACTATGTGTCATGCTAATAATTAAAGGAAAAGTACTTGCTACAAATCCAATTGTAATACCTGTTAATAATCCCGTAATGAAAGGCAGTATGAAGAGTATAGGAAGAGTTGGTATTCCTTTATTTATAAAAAGTTGACTCAGATTTCTTACAGCGCCTGAATTATCCATTGCTTCTTTAAAAAGCATGACACCAATGATAAGAATAATTACATCTATTGAAAAACCATATTTTAATGCTTTAAGCATATCTTTAAGATTATATTTGTAAAACATAAGCAAGAATAACACAACTACAATTAAGGCGAGATGTAATTCCACATGAAATACCAACACGAGGAGCAAAACCGTCAATATTGGAATAAAACTTACCAATCCTTTTTTATCGAGTTGGTTTTTTGTTTCGGATCTTCCTTTTATATTTTGCATTGCGAAAACAGTTCCTGTGATTAACATCAGACCTGCATAAATCAGATTAGCAAATATTAGATTGCGAAGTTCTATACCTGAGATCGCTGACGCTAAAAGGATTCCAGGGTATAATGGAAGGATATATTCCCACGGATGTCTAAACCAATAGTTTATAAAACTCTTCTCCTCAGGCGTTATCCTTATGTCACTTGTGGTCTCTGCTACCATTGGTGCAGAAAAATATGCACCACCGACCGATGGCATGAGGCCTATCAAAAGCGGCATTGAAACAGTTATTATTTTTCTCTTTTTGAATATGGCTTTGACAGCGTTCATCATATTTGTAAGAACGGCTTTTTCGCGTAATATTAATTCGAAGATTCTAATAAAAGATAACGCAAAAATTAGCTTGATCGTTACATCATTTAAAATAGTGTTCTTGCAAGTTTTTATTATAAGACCTAAGTTCATTTGATAGAGTATGAATAGAATACAGGCGCCGATACCCATGACAATACCGACATTTAGCTTTTTTTTCAGTAATAATAAGATTAGAAAAAATATTAATAAGATCTTTAATAAATCGGACATTTTAAAATTTTAACTTAATATCGGATAAATCATCAAAGAGGCTTATTTTAGAAACATTTAATCAACACTTATGTGGTAAAAAATCAACAAATAATACCTAAATATTATTTAAATAAAGAGCCCAAAAACTCCCTGGTTAATATTCAAAAATTCAGTATATTTAAAATATTTCTATGCTATTTTAAATTTTGGCCTCTTTTTTGCTATCGTTTTCTTTACAATTAGGTAAAAAATCTTGACAAAATTATTATATGATGATATAAATCTTCAGATAAATTTCTTGACAAAGTGTGAAGAGTAATGGTATAAATTCGGCAGATTTACTTTTGAAAATTAGGAAGGTGGTTTTTAAGAGTATTTAAAATTTTTAAAAGCCTTCGTTGGAGGCTTATATCTATTAAAAAGGAGGTGAGAGAAAAGAATTAACGGTCAAGAATCAATAGTCAATAGTCGAAAGACTAAAGACAAGAGAATCTCCGTGATTCACGGACAAAATTTTTAGAAATGTGGGATTAGGCTTAGCAATTAATAAAAGATTAGCTGCTAATGTCTAATAACCAAAATCCAATGATTAACAAAAAGGAGGGTTAGCAAGTGAAAAAATATGTGGCGATATTTTTAGGTATTCTTTTAATTTTAAGTTTTGCAATTACCGCCAGTGCTCAGGACCAGCCACAAATAACTCTTGGCGGTAAGATAATTACAAAGGGCTGGTATCTCGATAATACAAATCCTCTTCCAAGTGATGCATTACCTAAAAAGACAGATTCCCATGCATTCTATCATTCAAATTTGAACCTCATAGTTGATGCAAAGGTCACCGATAATGTTCGTGGGTTGGTAGAAATTGAGACGGGTGTAAATAGAAACAGTGGGCTTTATTACTGGGGTAGAAATTCAGGTTATGACACAAAGCCTGATACTTCTCTTTGGCTCCGCCAGTTATGGGTTCAGTATACAGGTTCTGGTCTTTTTGGGGTTCCTGCCGGTATTAAAATTGGGCATATGCCAATTTCACTCGGTGAAAAACAATTCCTTAACAATGAAAGATTTGGCGATGATGCCATTCTCGTTTGGATCGATCCTACTAAGGAGATCCATTTAGCAGCTGGTACAGCAAAGCTGAACGAAGGAGACATTTTAGAGCATGCAGACGACCTCGACGGTCACATACTCCTTGCTACTTATATGCTTAATCCAGATACTACATTAGGAGTAAACTATTTATTCGCTCACAGCGATGGTAATTGCCCTTCGCTGGGTAGTGGTATTAATCTTGATACACTTAATTTTCATAATATTGGTCTCCATGCAAACGGTAAAGTTGCAGGGATAACTTACGCAGCAGAGGTTGACTTTCAGTTTGGAAAAGCAGAAGATGTTGGATTTAGTGGTGATGACCTCAAAGCAAGAGGATGGGCAGTATTTGCTAAAGCAGGTTATGCCCTTGATCCAATAAATCTGAGGGCTTCTTTCGCAATGGGTAGTGGCGATGATGATGCTAATGATGATAAATGCAAGGAATTCCAGACCCTTCAAGGGCCTGACTACGGACCAACAGCAAGGCTTGTCCACTATACCCAGATATACGAGCGCACAGTTCGTACAGCTGCTTATAGTGCGATACTTACAACAACTGCAGGTGGCAACATTGCAAACACAGGAATTGCTAATACAACATACTTTAACCTTGGAGTTGATTTAACACCGATGAAGGATTTGAGCGTTTCAGTTGACGGCTTCCTTCTCCGGGCTACAAAGACAGGGGCATGGGAAGATACGGTTGGCGATGATGTATCTAAGAATGTAGGTTGGGAAATTGACACAAAACTTTCTTATAAGATTGCAAAAAATCTATCCTATTTTGTTGAGGCCGGTCTCTTCAAGCCTGGTGACTTCTATGAAGATGCTTTTGGTATCGACAAGAAGACTGTAACACAAGCAATTCACGGTATCTCACTTTCATTCTAATTTAGGAAAATATATTCGTGTGCAAAAGGGGTGGGGATTTACCCACCCCTTTTTATTGTTTTTCAAAAGTTTCTTTTGCTAAAATTAATCGGTATTCATTAACTTGAATCTATTTATTCTGAATTCATTTTGTGTTACCAGTTTGCTATGAAATACAGTAAAATCCTTAACAACTTTAAAAAGAAAAGGATACTAATTATTGGTGATTTAATACTCGACCGCTATATCTGGGGTAAGGTCAACAGGATATCACCTGAGGCGCCTGTTCCCGTTGTTGATGTCGTAGATGAAAATTATCTCCTTGGTGGTGCTTCGAATGTAGCACATAACATTGTGTCCTTAGGTGGGCAAGCGTCTATTGTTGGGATTACAGGTGACGATAGGGCAGGAGAAATTCTAAGGAATATGCTTGAAGAGAAGGGTATAAAATGTAATAACATAATTTGCAGCTCCAGACCAACAACCGTAAAAACTCGAGTGATTGCCCATAATCAACAAGTAGTAAGGTTTGATAAAGAAGAAAGAACTCCAATAGATGGGAAAACCCTGAAGGTTATTGTAGACTGCATACATCGTGAACTTCCTGAACATGATGCAGTAGTAATATCTGATTATAAAAAGGGTATTATATCTTCAGAACTTGTTAGAGAAGTTGTCAGACTTTCTGAATCTAAGAATATTTTTATTGCAGTAGATCCGAAGGTAGGGCATTTTCATTACTATAAAAATGTTTCTCTTATAACACCTAATATCAATGAAGCCTCTATTGCATCAGGAATCGAAATTAGGGATGAAAAATCTTTAATCAGTGCTGGCAGATTACTATTGAAAAAATTACCCTGTAAAGCAGTTCTAATTACACGTGGTGAACAAGGAATGAGCCTTTTCCAAAACAATGAAGTAATACACATTCCCACTGTAGCACGGAACGTATATGATGTAACAGGAGCAGGAGATACAGTAATTGCAACATTTACTATTGCACATTCAGCTGGTGCAGATATGCAAGATGCTGCTATTATAGCTAATCATGCTGCTGGGATAGTTGTTGGTGAAGTGGGCACAGCAGTTGTGACACAGGAACAACTGCGGAAGTCATTAAGCGAAAATCGTAAGTTGAAAATAAGAAAGTTTCTTTCCAGTAACACCTAACCCATATTATTCACAAAGATTTTGGCAGATGCGGTATTTGAGCGGTTTTAAATTCTTTCGAAGAAAGAATTTTCCCCGGAGGCTCGATTATACCGAGCCGAGAATGAGGGAAAAATACTGCATCTGCCAATTACTCATGAATTTATGAATAAAGTGGGCTAACATTCAACGATTTTATGGGAAGTGCAGTTGCATTATATTCGGGAGGTCTTGACAGTATACTCGCTATCCTAATAATCCTCAGGCAAGGTATTAATATTAGTGCTATAAAATTCTTCACAAATTTTGAGTTTAACAAACAAAAAGAAGATTCATACTTAAGAAGTCTGTCCGAGACTGCTAAAAAATTCGGCTTTGATTTAATATTTCATAAATTGGGTGATAAATTTATTAATATCCTCTTAAATCCAAAACATGGCTATGGGAAAAATATTAACCCTTGTATTGACTGTAGGATATTGATGTTAAAAGAGGCAAAAAGCATTATGGATGAAATGAAGGCAGATTTTATTATAACAGGTGAGGTTTTGGGTCAACGTCCCATGAGTCAAAGAAAAGATATGCTTTATCATATTGATAAAGAGGCAGGCGTTTCAGGCTATGTAGTTAGACCATTAAGCGCAAAACTACTCAAAATTACGATTCCCGAAGAAAAAGGAATTATAAACAGAGAGATGCTGTATGATTTTTGTGGACGGTCAAGGAAGAGGCAGATAAATCTCGCTAACGAATTTGGTCTACAGGATTATCCGACACCCGCAGGTGGATGCCTATTAACAGAGCCGATTTTTTCAAATAGGGTGAAAGATCTTTTAAACTATAATCATTCTCCGTCTATAAGGGATTTTGATCTCTTGAAGATCGGAAGGCATTTCCGCATATCTCCCTCTTGCAAAATCGTTGTGGGAAGAGATAATTCTGAAAATAAAGCAATAAAATCTTTATCAAAAAATAATGAATATCTATTAAAAGTAGAGGGGGTTGGTAGTCCTTTTGCATTGGTAACTGGTGAGGTTACAGACGAGACCTTAAAAATTGCCGCATCTATTTGCGCCAGATATTCAGATGCAAAAAATTTTTCTGAGGTCAAGGTAATTGCAATTAAGGGTGATAATAAGTTTATATTTACAGTTTCACCAGCAAGAAATGAAACAATAGAGGCTTTTAGGATTTCAAAGAACAACTAACGGGTTACCGCAACAAAACTTTACTATAGCCTTACATGCACACCTTTAATTTTCAGATATTCTTTTGCTTCTCTAATCGTATATTCCCTATAATGAAATATAGAGGCTGCAAGTACAGCATCTGCCTTGCCCTCTGATAAGGCTTCATATAGATGTTCCAGCGTGCCAGCTCCGCCAGAGGCAATGACTGGAATAGACACTGCTTCTGAAATCGTTCTGGTTAATTCTATGTCATAGCCGTCTTTGGTGCCGTCTTTATCCATACTTGTAAGCATTATCTCGCCTGCTCCGAGTTCTTCCATCTTTTTTGCCCACCTAACCGCATCTATTAGTTTCATTTGTCTTCCACCATGTGTTGAGATTGCCCATTTTAATTCATCGTGTGATAACGATAAATTGAGATGCACATCTTTTAAAGATTGATCATTAAACCATTTTTCGCCTGTTGCATCAGGTAATTTGTCATAGACTCTCTTTGCATCTATAGCGACTACTATACATTGGCTACCAAATCTCTCAGCAGCTTTACTAACGAAATAAGGGTCTTTTACAGCAGTTGTATTAATTGAGACTTTATCGCATCCTGCGTTTAGTAAGTCTCTTATATCATCGAGTGTCCTTATACCTCCTCCAACTGTAAGAGGCATAAATACATCTTCAGCGGTTCTCATGATGACATCGAGTATAATTTTTCTTTTTTCGTGAGATGCTGTAATATCGAGAAATATTAGCTCATCAGCTCCTTGTTCATCGTAAAATTTGGCATTTTCAACGGGGTCACCCGCATCTCGAAGGTTTAAAAAGCTAACACCCTTCACAACGCGGCCATCTTTAACATCAAGACACGGTATTATCCTTTTCGCAAGCATCTAAGTCGTTATTTTAATTGCTTCTCTTAAATCCAGCGTACCAGAATAAATCGCTTTTCCGGTTATTGCACCCCAAAGATTATTAATCTGTAAAAGTTTTTTTATGTCTTCTATGGAAGAGATACCCCCTGAGGCAATTACAGGTATTTTAACACTTTCTACCATTTCTTTTATTGCTTCGATATTTGGACCTGAGAGCATACCATCTTTTGCTATGTCAGTATAGATTATCCCTGCTACTCCAACAAACTCTAATCTTTTTGCAAGTTCTTTTGCATCAATTGACGTTACTTCCTCCCATCCTCTAATAGCCACTTTGCCGTCTTTCGCATCTATACCGACTAATATTCTACCAGGGTATTGATTGCAACATTCTATTAGAAACCCAGGGTCTTCTATTGCAGCTGTGCTTATAATAATCCTGTTAATTCCAGCGGAAAAGAGCTTCATTACTGTCCCCCTCTTTCTTATACCGCCACCAACTTGTATAGCAATATTTACTGTTTGTCTGATTTTAATTATTGCATCAAAATTCTTTTGACTTCCAGTAAATGCGCCGTCAAGGTCCACTATGTGTAGAAGTTTTGCCCCATAATGTGCCCAGAGTCGAGCGGTATCAGCTGGATTTTCAGAATAAATTGTTACAGAATCTTTCTTCCCTTGTAAAAGTCTCACGCACTTGCCATCTTTTAAATCTATTGCTGGAATAATAAGCATAAACTAATATAACATAAAAGGGAGTATTGAATGTTATGTTTTCCAATTTATTCGAAAATTTTTCAATAAAGAAGAGATTCCTTAATAAAAAGAGTATTTTATTTATACTTATCTTTCTCTCTGTGATAATCTCAAAAAATTTTACAGAACCCTGCGATGCAACTTCATTTAATGTCCCTGAAAAATTTATATATGACTTAAGATGGATGGGTATTAATGCTGGAAAAGCATCGCTTGAAATAGCAGATAACGAGAAGAGTTTTAAAATTATATCAACAGCTCGTTCAGCAGACTGGGTATCAATCTTTTATACAGTAGATGATAGAATAGAAAGTAATCTTTACAAAAATTTTGCTTTTTCAACTATTGGCCAACCTGAAAGTTACAAAGTCAAAATAAGAGAGGGGAAACATCAAAGAAATAAGGAAGTTATTTTTAATCACAAGGCTAACAAGGTAAAGTATATTGATCATCTTAATCAAAAAAACAAAGAATATGATATTCCAAATTTTATTTTTGATCCGCTTTCAAGTTTTTACTATATTAGAACGCTTGATTTAAATGTTGGCAAGTCTGTTTTTGTTACTATTTTTGACAGTGGAAAGGTCTGGAATGTTGAAGTCTTGATATTGAAAAAAGAAAGATTAGTTCTTCCAATAGGAACATTTAACACTATTGTTATTAAACCTTTGATGAAATCAGAGGGAATATTTTATCGAAAAGGTGATATCTATATATGGCTAACGGATGACATTAAGCGTATTCCTGTAAAGTTAAAAACAGAAGTAGCAGTCGGACATATTACCGCAACCCTTATCGATGGTATTTATTGATATTTTTATAGAACCTTTCCAGACACTTTTTAATATCTTTACAATTGTTTATACTATTATCAAAAAATATGTCCGTTATTAAAAAGATAATTTCTCTTACAAAGCCCTACTGGCCAAGAATTTTTGCTGGTGTCTTACTAAGCCTTATGGTTTCGGGGATATCGGCGGCAATAGCTTGGGGTGTTAAACCCGCACTCGATGAGATCCTTGTAGGAAAGAAATACGAATACCTCAAGCTTCTTCCTATAGGAATTTTTTTCCTTTTTCTAATAAAAGGTCTTTTAGGCTTCGGTCAGACATATCTCATGAAGTCAGCAGGGATGAAATTGGTCAGAGAAACCAGAAATAAATTATATAACCATATGTTATATCTTCCCGTAAATTACTTTAATAGGGAATCATCCGGTGTAATTATCTCAAGAGTTATGAACGATGTAGAGGCTCTTAATGTTTTGATTTCGGATGTTATAAAGACTTTTATTGTTGAGATACCTACTGTAATTTTTCTCATGGGGGTTGCATTTTACAGGAAGTGGGATTTAACACTTATGAGCTTAATCCTTTTACCTCTTATAGCCTATAGTACAAGAAAAATAGGCAAAGGGGTTAAAAAGAAGAGAAAGGAAGCACAGAGAAAATTGTCTTTTTTGACTCATAAAATCAATGAGGGCATTTTGGGTGTAAGGATAATCAAGATTTTCAATCGTGAGAAGATGATGGAGAAAAATTTTAGAGATGAAAATCAGAGATATTATAGAGAAAGATTAAGGGTTATAAGACTTAAAGAATTTACAAAGTTAATTATCGAAGTCGTTACAGGGATAGGAATAGCTTTGGTTTTATGGTATGGTGGTAGCATGGTAATCAAAGGTGTTATTACAACAGGAGATTTTGCTTCCATTCTTGTAGCGATTTATATGGTATTTTCTCCAGTAAAAAAGATCGGAGAAGCTTATGGTGTTTTACAAGAGACAAGGGCCTCTATTGAAAGAATAGATAAATTGCTTGAGGTAGATCATGAGGAAAAGGGGCGAATAAAGGTTGATAATTTTAAAGAATCTTTAAAATTCGAAAATGTCTCCTTCTCTTTCAAAGGAAATAAATTGCCTGTATTGACAGACATAAATTTAGAGATTAAAAGGGGAGAAGTAATTGCCATTGTTGGTAGAAGTGGTGTTGGCAAGACAACCCTTGTGGATTTAATCCCAAAATTCTATCTTCCGACGGGCGGGAGGTTAACAATCGATGGTATTGATATAAACGCGGTCGAAACAAATTCTCTTAGGAGGCTAATAGGGATAGTGAGCCAAGATATTATACTTTTTAATGATACCGTCAAGGCAAACATAGCTTTTGGTAAGCCTGATGTTACAGATGATGAGATTATTGAAGCAGCAAAGATGGCATATGCTCACGATTTTATTGAAACGTTACCAGAGAAATACGATACGGTGATAGGAGAAAGAGGTTTAAAATTATCAGGTGGACAGCGTCAGAGAATAGCAATAGCAAGGGCAATACTTAAGAATCCACCCATTTTAATCCTTGATGAAGCAACATCTTCTCTTGATTCTGTTTCGGAATCGCTTGTTCAGAAGGCACTCGAAAAATTAATGATCGGTAGAACCACTATCGTTATTGCACATAGACTTTCCACAATTAAAAATGCAGATAGAATTCTTATTATAGAAAGGGGTAAAATTGTAGATATAGGGAAACATGAAGAGCTTATTATAAAAAATTCGACATATCGAGAGCTTTATAATGCGTTTCTATAATACTCAGTATCTTCGCGAGAAATCCTTGCCTAACCTATATTATTCACAAAAATTTTGGAAGATGCGGTATTTGAGTGGTTTTAAATTCTTTCGAAGAAAGAATTTCCCTCAAAGACTCGATTAAATAATGTTACCGGTTTCTGTTGTTATAATCACAAAAAATGAAGAAAAAAATATACGCCAAGCCCTCAGTAGCATTAAAAATGTTTCTGAAATTATTGTTGTTGACGCTTACAGTACAGATAAAACAATCGATATTTGCAGGGAATATACTGAAAAGATTTATCAAATTGAATGGTTGGGTTTTGCAAGACAAAAACAGAAGGCTATTGAATTGGCAGGATCTCCTTGGGTTTTTATACTGGATTCAGATGAGCGATTTACAGATTCTTTGTGGACAGAAATAGAAGAGATTTTGAATGGTAATACACCATGTAATGGTTATTTTGTGCCAAGAAAGAATTTTTTTCTTGGTAAATGGATACGCCACGGAGGATGGTGGCCTGATTACACATTAAGGTTTTTTTTAAAGGAATACGCAAAGATTAAAGAAAGAAAAGTCCATGAAAGAGTTGAAGTAAAAGGTAGAATAGGCTATCTAAAGAATTGTCTTGAACATTATACATATAACACGATTGAAGACTTCCTTAAGAAAAACGAAATATATGCGACACTTTCAGCTGAAGAATTGAAAAAGGAAATGAAAAAGGCATCTATGGTTAAATTGTGTTTAAATCCTTTAGCCACTTTTTTAAAGATGTTTTTTTTAAGATTAGGATTTCTTGATGGTATTCACGGCTTTATACTTGCTTCACTTTATGGTCACTATACATTTTTAAAATATTTGAAACTTTGGGAAATGTTATCGAACAAGGAATAAAGTTATTTATCTTTCATGATACCTTTATATAAGTTAAAAATTTTCCCCAGATGTATTTCAAAAGAAAAATCTTCAGCAAGTTTTCGTGCATTTAAGCTCATCATTTCTCTTTTTTCAGGATTTCTGACAAAAAAATTTATCTTTTCTGCTATAAGAGAATACTCTTCTGGAGTAGGTATTACATATCCATGAATATCATTTTTTATAACTTCTGCAGCCCCTGTTAGTTTTGTTGTAATAACCGGAAGACCGCTTGCAAGCGCTTCAAGATGAACATTTCCAAAGGGCTCATAAAGAGCAGGGAAAACAAAGATGTCAGATGCAGCGTAATATTTAAATATTTCCCTTTGAGCACCGCAAAAAAGGATTTGATGTTTATTATTAAAGTCCTTCGATTGAATTTTTAGACCTTTACCAACGATTAAGAGGGTTAAGGGATCAGTTACGAGGTCTAAAGCTCGTAATAAATAATTTAATCCTTTTCTTTCAAACCCTGATCCAACAAATAATATTACGAATTTATCCTCAGGTATTGAGTATTTATTTCTGATCTCTTTTCGGTATATATTTTTATTAGCAGGATTAAACCTTTGAAGGTCTACCGCATTATATATTACCTCGATGTCTTTTTCATCTACATTATAGTTATCGAGGATATTTTTTTTCACAAATTCTGAAATGGCGATTATCTTTTTAAACCTATGCCCATTAAATATTTTTCTTTCCAGGATCAATATCAGCCAATGATAAGGGTTAAGAAGGATAGAAAGTTTTCCTAAAATTCCTTTAATCTTCCATCTCTGTTTGAGCCATTCAATATGACATCCGTCACCAGCTCTATAAATATCTTGAAAAAGGGTCTTATCATGGCTCTGGATGATATCGTAGTATGCCCTTTCCCTCTTCAATAAAAATAAAGAAGAAATTGCAAAGGTAAGGTCTCTAAGAAAAGAATTAAAACTAATACAAGGTATTCTATGAAAATAAATATTTTTTAGATTTTCTAATATTTCCCACTTTATTGCGTAAATATGTACCTCATGGCCTTCTTCCGAAAGTGCCTTTATAAAACTATTTGAAAAGCTTTCTGAACCACCATGAAAAATGTATTTCTTTCGAATAATGGCTATTTTCATCAATTCATATCTGTCCAAAATAAATATTTCAAACTTTCATGAAGTAAGAGATATGGCTCGATTTCAGAAGCAAAATCACGGGTAACCTCGATGAGGCTGGAGTCGAAGCGGAAGCCTCAGTTAATGAATTATGAATAGACATTATAGTCAGATAAAGTTATTAACATAGAAAAAGGTAGTTTACTTTGCTTATGAAATTGAGCCATATCTATTTTAAAAATATTTTGGACAGTAATGTCATCAATTAAATTTTCGCGAAGTTAGCAGATGTCTTTCACTGAATATAGCCTTATGTTTTCTGTATTTTTTTCGAATTTTATTTATGAGTCTTCGTTTAAGAAATTCTTGAAGGTTCAAGAATAGCTTTTCTGTTGTTGTTATTTTTCTGGCTTTTAAACCGTAATGTAATGAGTATCCAAGTTTTAATAATAAATCGCCAGCTATGCTTTCGAATATTTCAACCTGCCTCGGTGTTAATTTTTTTTCCCAAATATTTATTCTGTTCTTATCAGGGGGGTTACCAATTAACGAGTGTTGTTTTACAGTGTATGACGGAACATTAAAGCCTGCACCTTTAACCATTTGACTTTGAAAAGTAATATTTAAGAATGAACAGAGACCCTCGAGCGTTTCTTTGGGATTTTCGACCAATTCTTCAAAACTGATTCTAACAATCTGTCCATTTTTAATTGATTCTTCTGCTTGAATCCCGTATTGAACCCTTTTTAGCCAGAAGTAAGCCGCCTTATCTATTGTATTTGGTCCCCAGTCCAAGGGTATTAAGGAAGATGCTACTGCCCTTCCATCTCTGACAATATGTATAAATTTTGCATCTGGAAATATATTTAACAATGTCGCCGAATATTTCATATTGGTGGGAGTATGATCAATCCAGATTTTTGGGGTTGGTTTTCCTACTTTTTCGCCATAAACTCTTACGACAAATTTTATTAGGTCCTGATACGAATGAATTTTCTCCTTTAAACATAGATTAAGTGGAAGTCCCCAAATTTTGAAACGCCAGTGATTTTTGATTAGATACAGTCCATATTCAATATCTGCTATTGTTTTTTCACTGTTTCTCATCCGTAAGAATACATCTGTCTTGAATTGCGATTCAGGTGTACATAGACATTCACTATGCGCACCGAGCATAGAACCTAAGAGTGTGGTTCCACTCCTTGCGCATCCACCTATAAAAACTGCTAACATGACTTTTTAATTTTTTTGTAATAAAGAAATATTCTTTGAAGCAATAGCAATACCTAAAATAATCGATAATCCCAAAAAGCCCACAAGTTCGAACATTGAATGAACGAAATAATTTCCTACTAAAACAGATAATACACTTATGAACATATAAGAGGCAAATATATCTGCCCCATTATTATTTTTATTATTTGCGTTTTTCCAACAGAATATAATGCTATATAACAACAGCCCAAGATAAGATATCAAACCTATTATCCCTTGAGTAAATACAATCATAAGAAATGTATTATGCATTCCCTTTGGAGGTGGATTATACTCCGTAGGAATGTATGGTTCTTCTCTCCTGACCATCTTTGGACCAAATCCCCATCCTAATAATGGTCTTTCTTTAACAGACTCAAGGGCTGTCGTCCAAACAGCGACTCTTTCTTTAAAACTTTCTACAGTAGTCAGTCTTTGCCTTAGTGTTGGTGAGATAGTGAAACCAAGGGCGAGTGTTATAATAAATGTAAATATGAGATAAGATGATACCTTTTGAAGTTTTTTATTTTTCTTTTTTAAAAAGAATAAGCCCCAAATAATAACCATTGAAATAAAGGCAGCGTAACCCCCTCTGGATGTACTGAGAACCAATCCTAAAACCGAGAGGGTGATAATACTTAGTATCAAAAACCTATAGATTTTTTTTTCGACATATAATAAGAGAACAAAGATGAAGGGGATTAGGAGATTTAAATATCGTGCGAATTTGTTGTGCCAGAGATGTAAGAAGTAAACATCAGGTTTTAATACAGGGATGTCTTTCATGATGTAACTATAAAAACCTGCTAAGGTCATAATAGTTGCTGAAATTGTAAATACAATTGCAAGTTTTTTCAAATTATCTTCAGAGTTGAATTTTGTTGCTAAAATCGGAAAGATTATAACGCCTTTTATGAAAACTTCTCGCATAGCATTTAGTGAGAAGATCGGATCTATAGAATTTATAGCTGACAGTAAAGATATAATCACGTATAAAAAAAATAATTTCGAAATAGGTTCGTTAAAGAACTCTTTAATATGGCTTTTTTTTAGCGTAAAAAGCCATAAAGTGAAACTTCCGAAGAGTAAAATATTTTTGATACTTTCACCTTTGGTGAAAAACATGATTGCAACATAAGAGCAGATGCCATATATAATTGCTAAATCTATAAATTTTGATATTGTATTGTTCTTAAAATTAAAATACATTAAGCTATTAAATTTTTCTCACCCTAATGCTTCATAGCTATGGTTATGTTTAATCATCGGACACTAACGAGATTTGCTATATTAAATTTAAAAAGATTAAACTATTTTAAAGTTTTTTTATGATAAAGGATTATAACATCTTATTAATTTTATTTGTAAATCTACATTCAAGGGGAGGGTTTTAAAATGGCTTATACAGCTAAAGATTATTCAAGTCTTATTGGTATGGAAGGATTTAGTGAGAACCTTTTAAAAAACCACTTTACACTTTATCAGGGTTATGTAACTAACACTAATAAAGTTCTCGATGCACTCGAACTTTTACTCAAAGAAGGAAAATCAGGAAATCCTGAATTTGGAGAACTTAAAAGGAGACTTGGGTGGGAATTTAATGGTATGAGGTTACATGAATATTATTTTGAAAACCTCGGCGGTAAGTCCGAGTTGGATAAAAGTGGCAAGTTTGTAAAAAAGATTAACGAAGAATTTGGGGGTTATGAGGCTTGGGAGAAAGATTTTAAAGCAACAGGAGCTATGAGGGGTATTGGGTGGGTTATTCTTTACCAGGATATTACAAATGGTAAACTAATCAATTTCTGGATAAACGAACATGATGTAGCCCATCCAGCAGGGTGCAGACCTATATTAGTAATGGATGTATTTGAACATGCCTTTATGCTTGATTACGGGTTAAAAAGGGCTGAGTATATTACAGCCTTCTTTAAAAACATTAACTGGCAGATCGTTGAATCGAGGCTTTCATAAAAGTTTTTGAAACCAAAAATTGCATTTAGAATTAAGCAGATTTTTGTGAAAAAATTCATGAATAATTGGCAGATGCAGTATTTTCGCTCATTCTCGGCTCGATATAATCGAGCCTCAGGGGAAAATTCTTTCTTCGAAAGAATTTAATAAAACTGCTCAAATACTGCATCTGCCAAAATCTTTGTGAATAAATTTTTGAGCAAAAGGAAGCCTAAATTATTAAATTTGGTTTAAATTTCAATATGATTCCTAATTCATAAATTACAATTAATAAGTAGATAATGATAGAAAATCCTAAGAAGAATTTTGTTATGGGTAAATTTTTAAAGATACAAAGGATAATGATGGATATAGATGTAATTACAATCTTCCCAATTATAAAATAATATTCACCAAGGTTTAAATAGGAAGCCATCAAAGGATTTGCCTCAACAGCAATGTTATTCTTAATTAAGGCTAAACTGAGGTAACAGTCAAATATATTTAATATCAAAATAGATATAATTATAAAAAAAATTTTTTTACTATAAATATCCACAAAATAATACTTTCGACGATCTTCTTTTCTTCGAACAAAGTATCTTCTTCCACCTCTTAAGCTATATCTACTTATTAAAGGAGTGGGACTTTTACGCCTATCGTGAGAGATTCTTCGATCTACTTTTGTGAATGAATTTGTGGTCTGAAGTTTATACATGAGAGGACACCTTTTTTATTTTAGGTTGTATTCATTACTGCCCAAAATATTTTAAAAAATAGATATGGCTCAATTTCATAAGCAAAATAAACTACCTTTTTCTATGTTAATAACTTTATCTGACTATAATGTCTATTCATAATTCATTAACTGAGGCTTCCGCTTCGACTCCAGCCTCATCGAGGTTACCCGTGATTTTGCTTCTGAAATCGAGCCATATCTCTTACTTTATGAAAGTTTGAAATATTTATTTTGGACAGATATGGGTCGTCTTTTATATTTAAAAAATAATTTATAAATTTTTCAAGGGTAATTAAGTTAGAAATGTTTTTATAAAAAAGTTTCAAATAAATTTAAAACCTTAGTTATAAAATCATTAGCCTCGAACACTACTGTCCGCTTAAAATAGAGACTGTTGCGCGTCAGGTTCTCTAACTTTA
>CAYOJI010000007.1:8967-36102 GCA_964404225.1 uncultured Nitrospiraceae bacterium | reverse complement strand
TATAAGGTTAGAGAACCTGACTTGCAACAGTCTCTATTTTAAGCGGACAGTAGTGCCTTATAAATAAAAAATTTAGGAAAAAGCCAAAACTTTTAATGCCTTTAGTCTACTTGGATGTCTTAGTCTTTTTAAAGCTTTTTCTTCTATTTGTCTTACACCCTCGCGTGTCATACAAAAATATCTACCCACCTCTTCAAGTGTAAAGTCCCTATCTACGCCTATTCCAAATCTCATACGGATGGTCTTTTCTTCTTTACTCGAGAGTGTATTAAGAATCTCATCTATTTTTTCAGAAAGCTCTTTTTTCTCTACATAAGCATAGGGTGAAGGATTATTTTGATCTACAATAAAATCACCTAATTCAGAATCTTCTTCTTCCCCAACCGGTGTCTGGAGAGAAGCTGTCTTTTGTAAGAATGTAAAAATCTCGTCAATCTTATCCATTGAAAGATTCATTTTTTGAGCAATTTCATTGTTAGCAGGTTCTCTTCCCAATTGTTGAGTTAATTCTTTACACACCCCTGCTACTTTACAATAAAATTCCATTACATGATTTGGAATCCTGATTGTTTTTGATTGGTTTATTATTGCCCTGGTAATTTCCTGTTTAATCCACCATGTCGCATATGTACTGAACCTGCAACCCTTTTGATAGTCAAATTTGTCTACTGCCCTCATTAATCCTATATTTCCTTCTTGAATAAGGTCGAGTAAATGCAGTCCTCTACCGACATAACTTTTTGCGATACTTACTACTAATCTTAAATTCCGATTTATCAATTCACTCCTACATTCATTAATAGTATCCATTGTCCTTTTAATTTCATCCCAAGTATTCCTAAATTCTTCAACTTTTAGACCAGTTTCTGATTCTACCGTTCTATAAATATTTTCTATCTCTTTTTTTAGAACCACAAGCTTTTTGATATTATTGCTATTTCTTTTCTTTTTGTCGTTAATTAATTTCCTTATATCTTTTAAGGTACCATATGGTGATATCTTTTTATCTGCATCTTTTAATAATTCAGCAATATTTTCAAGCATTTCGAAGGTGGTTTTTAAAATCTTAAAGCCTACTGTACCTTCTTCATATGAATCATTTTTAAAATTTGAAATTATTTTTTTATATAGAGGCATCTTAGAGACTATACCTTTGATTTTCTTTCTGCCCATTTCAAGATTTCTTGCAACCTTTGTTTCTTCGCCTCTATTAAGTAAAGAAATATCTCCTATAGAATCAAAATATGTTTGAACAAGATTTTCTCCATGTTCATGCTCTTTTGAGTCTATAAGTTCCATCGTTTTTTCTTCAAATTCATTTTCTCCCTCTTTATAGCTAAGTGGTATTTCATCTAAAAGATAGTCTTTTCCTTCTAACTCGTATTCATATTCGTATTCATAACTTTCTATCATAAAAATCCTCCCTAAAATTTTGTTTAAATAAAAAAGCCTGTTTCCGTAAAGGTAAACAGGCTTTAAAGTCTGTTTCTTCGGCAGCCTGGCTATCCTTTTCTAAAAGGACCCTCTGGCTTTGTGCCCCCTGGTTACCCAGAGTTTACCCTTTCGGAAACGAAAAAAACTTTTTACAAAGAGCTATTACAGCCTAATACTTCAATAATCAATTAAATTAAATTTCATAATAATTGTCAATATCTACTAATAAAGTTTTAAATACTAAATATAGATATTATCTATAAATAATCACCTTTATAAGATCATTTTTTCATATCTCTTTAACTAAACTAATTTGTGGTTTCTGTAAGGATATTTGTTAAATTCTCTGCTCTCAGCTGTCCACAGGCGGCAAATATATCTTGGCCCTTACTCTTTCTGATAAATGCCCTGATACCATTTTTGAGAAGCAATCTTTGGAATTCGAGAATTTTATCATAAGGAGAACATTTGAGATCTAACCCTTCAAAAGGATTGAGTGGTATAAGATTAACTTTACAACGGATACCCTTAAGCATTTTTATTAATCTAAAGGCATCTTCTTTTGAGTCATTAACTCCATCAATCATAATATATTCAAATGTAATTTTATCACGGTTTTTAAGCGGATATTCTCTACAAGCAGTGATAATTGATTCTATTGGGTATCTTTTATTTATCGGCATTAATCTTGAGCGTGTTTCATTTGTTGTTGCATTTAAAGAAATAGCGAGCTTAATATCGGGTGCCTTTTTAGGTAAAAGAAGTACCAAAGGAACAATGCCAACAGTTGAAAGTGTTATCCTTTTTTTTGATATACCAATAAATTTAACAATTCGCCATAATGCTTCAACAACCTCTTTGAAATTAGCAAGCGGTTCGCCCATACCCATAAAAACAATGTTCGTTATCTCCTTTGGGTTAATAATCTTATTTACAGCTATTATCTGGTCAACTATCTCATATGCCTTTAAATTTCTAATAAACCCGCTTTTACCCGTGCGGCAGAAATAACATTTCATGGAACATCCAACCTGTGAAGAAATACAAAGCGTTAAACGACTTGTATCAGGAATTAGAACGCTTTCTATAATCTGACTATCCTCTAAAGAGAAAAGGTATTTTTCTGTGCCATCTACTGAATATAGTCTTTTTATACATTTTAAATTACTTATATAAGCAAGTTCAGAGAGTTTCTTTCTTAAATTCTTAGAGAATTCTGTAATCTCTTCGATTGAAGAAGCATATTTCTTGTATATCCAGTGTAAAATTTGTGATCCTCGATAATCTGGAAGTGCAAGATCCTTTATAAAATTATATATCCTTTCTTCTGATAAAGCTTTAAGATTTAACTTAGTATTCATAACTATCTCTAAAATACATTTTAAAATTTAAAAGATTTTTTGAGAATAACTTTTATATACTATCAATAAAAGGAGTATCAACCATGATGGAGAAAAACAAAAACCCCAATTCAAAAGAATTTGAGGAGGATATAAACATATCAGAAGAAGAACAAGCATACATAAAGAGAATGTTGCAAAAACTTATTAAACTTGGGATGGCAGTTGTTTACGGTGATGAAGATAATAACGAAAAAGAAGTTGTATTTGATCACGGAGGCAGAAAAAGTATTTGTAAGGCAATCTGTTGTAGTTTTAATTTTGCCCTTACAAAAGATGAAGTTGAAAAAGGAATAATAAAATGGAATACGGAGTGGCCATATTTTATATCAAAGGAAAAAGATGGATATTGTTCTCATCTTAACAGAGAAACGCTTGAATGTGAGATCTGGGAAAATCGGCCTCAAAGATGCCGTAAATATGACTGCAGAAAAGATTCAAAGGTTTGGGTTGATTGGGAGAAGAAAATAATAAACGAAGAAGTTTTTAAGCATCTTCCCAAAAAGGGTTAGAATATTTAAAACTCGAAATTATCTTTGGAAGTTTTTTATCCTTTCAAATGTATCTTTATAAATATCATGCTTTGCAGGATTTAGTTCCATTGCCTTTAGTGCAAGCCTTTCAGCTTCATCAATATTTTCCCCTATTATATAGTAAAGCCATGCAAGATTATTATGTGCATCAGCATTTTGCGGGTCGCTTTTTATGGCTTCTCTATAATTTTTTTCAGCTTTTTTATATTCCTTCTTTTGGAAATATACATTACCCATATATAAATAAGCTAACGGAATGCGCTTCGAGGCTAATTTGTATTCCTTAAGCGCATTATCCAATTCTCCCTTTTTTTCGTATATAACCCCTAAATTTAAATGTTCTTCAGGACTTAAAGGATCGTCAAGAACTATTATTCGTGGGAAAGAACAGTTAGATAAAAACATTATTAAAAAATAAAAAAATATTATATTTTTACGAAGTGGCCTCTTTTTGTTTAACCCAAGCCAGCTTTGCAATTTTTGTATCAATTTAATTTTCCTCCCGTTTTATCAAAAGCGTCCAATAATCAGTCTTTTTCCATGCCTTCAAAAAATCTTTCTCATATATAAACTTTTTTTTCTCTCTCCCTGAATTTACTACTACTCCTTGCTCACTATATCCAATTATTACCATAAAATGATTTACTTTAAAAAAATAAATTCCTAAATCAACCATCACGATTATCGGGAACCCTAAATCGATTTTTTCTTTGAGGTCATTTAAATTTCCATTATATTGAACTACATTTAATCCTCTCTTCTGTGCATACAAAAGCATATCAATATTAAGTGTTCCACGCGCGGTTTTACTAAATATTTCTCTTGAAATTTCGTCTGGTGTTACTTTTATCCCCCAATAGTTTAAAACTCCCGCAAGAGACGAAGGTCCACACTGATAATTATCTTGAGCAAAAAAAGGAACTTTTTCGATTATTTTGATCTGCGTATTTTTAGATTGAGGAATTTCATAGAAAAAAGTACAAGAGCCTATAAAAAAAAGTAACAAAAAAAATTTTAAAACACTTAATCTAATCTTCTTTGATTTAGAGTCGAAATTCATCAAAAAATATTTTAGCCAAGATTAGTGAAAAAATTATAGGGCCAAAACTACCATTAATGGTGTCCTAACCTGAATAAGAAGAGGAGTTGACAATCTTTTTAATTATCTGCTAAAAACATATAGTGTCAAAAGATAGAAAACTCAGCAATGATAATTGTGTCTCTCTTTTTTCCGAAAATAGTTACAAGTGGGATGACGATTTTATTGCAAATCTTCTTGAGGAATCTAACCCATCAAAATATAATTAAAAAATATCAATGAAATCTTGAAAAAAATAAATGTAATTTTTAATTTAGTTAAAAGAATAATTTTTAAGGAGAAGCTAACATGACAGTCCACAATGAAAATGCAATTAAAAGAAATATTAAGTTTGTTGAAAATGTTGAAGTAAAAAAAGATGTTTGTGCATCTGCTCCATGTTGCTGGAATTGCTCTTGGTCTATTATGACATATGAAGGTCTGTGGTGTGAAAAGGATATGGATGAAGTCAATTTGAGAGATTTATGTGAATCATGGGAAGGAAATGTCCTAAGAAATAGTGCATGAGTAAATAAAATTATGAATAATTCTTCTAATTTCTTATACGCTTTGTTTTTTTAACCCGAAAAATGCAGTTAATACTATAACGCCTCATAAATTTAAATTATACCTGAATGAGCTTTTTGCTTGACATTTAATTCAACCAATGATATAAGTTATTCAAAAGTGAGATTGTATAAAAAAGCCTAATTAATACAGTGAGTATAAAATTATGTTAAAAGCATTTCTATATATTTCAAATGGTTCTTTTTTATAACGTATTAACCTTTAAAGAAAGGAGGATTTTATGAGTGTAATTACTCGAAGGGACTTCCTGAGAATATCCGGTATAACCGCCGCAGGACTAGCACTTAATCAACTTGGATTTGATCTCACGCCTGTTCAACTTTATGCAGCGGAACTACGAACCGAGCTCCGGATTAAGAGAGCCAAAGAAACCACATCTGTTTGTTGTTATTGCTCTGTTGGATGCGGTCAGATTGTCCATACTAGTGGGGGGAAAATTATCAATATTGAAGGCGATCCTGACCATCCTACGAGCGAGGGGTCTTTATGTGCAAAGGGTGCAGGAGCCTATGAATTGGTAAATAACCCCAAAAGGATCACAAAAGTCATGTATCGCGCTCCTTATAGCTCAAAATGGGAAACTAAATCCTGGGACTGGGCGTTGAATGAGATCGCTAAAAGGATTAAAAAGAGTCGTGATGCAAGTTTTGTAGAGAAAAACGCTAAAGGACAGGTTGTTAATAGATGTGATGGCATAGCTGCTATAGGAAGCTGTCATATCAATAATGAAGAAGGATGGCTCTATCAAAAGTTCCTTCGCTCACTCGGGGTGGTCTATTTAGAGATGGAAGCCCGGCTCTGACATAGTCCTACTGTAGCGGCTCTGGCAGAGTCGTTTGGACGTGGTGCTATGACTAATAGCTGGACAGATATAGGTGTCAGCGATTGTATATTGATTATGGGAAGTAACGTGGCTGAAAACCATCCTGTTGCTATGAAGTGGGTTATCAGAGCTCAGGAAAAAGGTGCAAAGGTTATACATGTCGATCCAAGATTTACGAGGACATCAACTAGAGCAGATATTTACGCTCCGCTTCGTTCCGGGACGGATATTGCATTCTTAGGTGGGATGATTAAATATATCCTTGATAATGATTTGATTTTTAAGGATTATGTAGTCAATTATACAAATGCTTCTTTTATTGTATGTGAAAAATACGATTTTAAAGATGGTCTTTTCTCTGGTTATAATCCAGAAAAAAGGGCTTATGATAAGTCCATGTGGGCATTTGAGAAAGACGAAAAAGGCATTTCGAAAAAAGATCTAACCTTACAACATGAACGTTGTGTTTATCAGCTTTTAAAGAAGCATTATTCACGTTACGACCTTGATACTGTTTCAAATATTACAGGTACTCCTAAGGAGGATCTATTAAAGGTTTATGAAACTTATGCGGCTACGGGAAAACCGGATAAAGTAGGCACAATGCTGTATGCAATGGGTTGGACACAGCATACAGTTGGTACACAAAACATCAGAGCAGCATCAATAATTCAATTACTTCTTGGAAACATAGGTATGGCTGGTGGAGGAGTAAATGCCCTTAGAGGAGAATCAAACGTTCAGGGAATTACTGACCAGGGTGTTCTTTTTCACATTATTCCAGGTTATAATCCAATGCCGAGAGCCTCAGATATTAGCCTTGAAAAATATAATGAAAAAAATACGCCTAAAACAGCTGAACCAATGAGCGTAAACTGGTGGAGTAATAGGCCAAAATATATTACCAGTTTTCTCAAGAGCATGTATGGTGATAACGCAACCAAAGATAATGAGTTTGGTTACCAGTGGCTACCAAAGTTAGACGATGGACAGAACGCCTCATGGATGTTTATGTTTGATGAAATGCTTAAGGGAAAATTTTCTGGGTTTATTTGCATGGGGATGAATCCAGCTTGTAGCAGCCCAAACGCGAATCAAACTCGAGAAGCTCTTTCGAAGTTGGAATGGATGATAGATATCGACATCTTTGAGAACGAGACGAGTTCGTTCTGGAAAGGTCCAGGAATAGATCCAAAGAAGGTAAAGACCGAAGTCTTCCTCCTTCCCGCTTGCTCTTATGTTGAAAGAGAAGGCAGTATTACTGACAGCGCGCGCATGATTCAATGGCGATATGCGGCTTGTAACCCCCTTGGGGATTCAAAGACTGATGGACAAATCATTCATGAAATTTATATGAAGGTTAAGTCCCTTTATGAAAAAGAAAAGGGTGCTTTCCCAGATCCCGTTCTTAAGCTAAAATGGGATTACGCAGTTAAAGGTAAACTCGATCCTCATCTTGTCGCTAAGGAAATCAATGGGTATTGGCTTGAAGATAAAGTTATTGGAGACAAGACATACAAAAAAGGCTCTCTTGTTTCTGCTTTCCCACTTCTTCAGTCAGATGGTTCTACCTCCTCTGGAAATTGGATCTACTGCGGGTCTTATACTGATGCCGGTAATATGATGGCAAGACGAGACAAAACTCATATTACAACCGCGAATATCTTCCCTAAATGGGGTTTTGTATGGCCTGTTAATCGTAGAATTCTTTATAACCGTGCCTCCGTTGATCAGCAGGGTAATCCATGGGACGAAAAGAGAACGGTCATAAAATGGGATGCAAATGAGAAAAAATGGGTTGGAGATGTGCCAGATGGTCCAGCACCACCAATGGGTATCGAAGGTGGCAAATTACCCTTTATCATGAAACCCGATGGTGTTGCTTCAATTTTTGGCCCAGGACTTAGTGACGGACCCTTCCCAGAGCATTATGAACCGCTTGAATGTCCAATTGAAAGGAATCCTCTTTCTTCTCAAAGAATTAATCCTACTATAGCTTTGTTCCCACAATATCACTTTATAACCTGTGATCCGAGGTTTCCTTTTGTAGCAACTACATACAGGGTTACCGAACACTGGCAAACTGGCCTTATGACCAGACATGTCCCATCCTTGATAGAAGCTGAACCACAGATGTTTATCGAACTTAGCAAAGAACTTGCTGAACTCCGAGGAATCAAGAATGGAGATCGTGTACTTATTTCATCGCCTAGAGGAAAGGTTGAAGCTATCGCAGTTGTAACAAAAAGGTGGAAACCTTTCAAGGTAGCTGGTCAAATTATACATGAGGTCGGGCTACCATGGTGCTATGGCTGGTTGGTTCCTAAGGATGGCGGTGAAAGTGCAAACCTGCTAACCCCAACCATAGGTGATGCTAATACAGCAATTCCTGAATTCAAGGCTTTTTTAGTCAATGTAGAAAGGTTGACACCAGAAAAACTTGAATCGGAAAGGAAAAGGGGGTGATTATAAATGGCTGGGAAGAGTTTCTTTATTGACACAACAAAATGTACAGCCTGCAGGGGGTGCCAGGTTGCATGTAAACAGTGGAACATGAATCCTGCAACCAAAACGAAACAAAGAGGAACACATCAAAATCCAGAAGACCTTTCTTTTTTTACATATAAGCTCGTGCGATTCAGTGAGGTTGAAACCAACGGTCAATTAAAATGGTACTTCTTTTCTGATCAATGTAGACATTGCCTCGAACCTCCTTGCAAAATGATAGCCGAGTCATTAGGCGTAAAGGCAATTGTAAAAGACGAGGCTACAGGAGCAGTTTTGTACGATCCTAAGGTAAAGGTTAAAGCTAGCGATTTTAAGGCTATAAGAGAAGCCTGCCCTTGGGATATTCCCCGTTGGGATGAAAAAACCCAGGGGATGGCAAAGTGTACTATGTGCATAGATAGGATTAAAGAAGATCTACTTCCAGCATGCGTAAAGAGTTGCCCTACAGGAGCTATGAATTTTGGTGACCGCGACAAGATACTTGACATTGCCCAGAGAAGACTAAAAGAAGTTAAAATAAAATATCCTAAGGCTACACTACTTAATCAAGATTTTGTGAGAACTATCTTTTTGGTAATTGATGAGCCTGCCAAGTATCATAAATTTGCAGGTTTCCATATGTCTGGTTCGGAAATTATAGCATCGATTAAAAGAATAATTCAGCCTGTATCAGCACTGGCTGGATAAAAATTGATTTTTCTAAGAATGGCTTGTCCCAAATATTTGGGACAAGCCATTCTTATGCAAAAAGGGGTTTAATTGAATCAGAAATTCGAAAAGATAAAAGAACAAATCCATCTTATGAAAGAGAAGAATCCTTCCTATGTAGAAATGTTAGATTTTTATGAAGAGATTCTCGAGATTCAAGAAAATGCAAAAAATTTATTAAATATTTCACCTCCGGATATAAAAAAAGATTTATTAGATTTACGGAAAGAAGGATTCCCTATTTTTAATAAAGAAGACTTTGTTATTGATGTTAAGACCTCTGTAAATATTTTTGAATCAATATGTAAAATCAGTAAGAATGCAAATAAAAAAATGAATGATAATGTTCAAATTATTGAAGTTGCCATAAAAAATGGAATTTTAAACTTAGATGAGTTATTAAAGAGACACTACGATGAATCATATATTAAAAAAGTTGCAGAGGATTTAAAAGTAGACAAAGCCATACTGAATTTTTTTATACACATGAGTATTTTACCATCTATTAATATAAATATTGAAAACCTAAAAAATAATATTGATCTGAAGAAGTGGATAGAGGGTTATTGTCCTATTTGTGGTTGTCTCCCCCGAATATCAGAAATTAAAGATGAGGGTAAAAGATATTTTCTATGCTCATTTTGTAATTTTTACTGGAAAGGTGAGCGACTTAAATGTCCTTTCTGCGACAATAGGGATCACAATAAACTTCATTATTTCCACGAAGAAGGTAAAGACGCTTATAGGATAGATTTATGTGACAATTGCAAGCAATATATTAAAACGATTGATACACGTAAATTAAATTATGATCCTAATCTCGACCTTGAAGATATAACAACACTTCATCTTGATATCTTAGCGGATTCGCGAGGTTATAGAAGAGCCGTTCCAACGCCATGGGGTATTTAATTCTCTATATTTTTAATAAATTTAAAAGCTACTTCAATTTATATAAATTTAACACCCTTGCCCCCTTCCAAAGTTTTTCCTATTATAAAAGCAGGATATCCTGACTTTTTCAACAGCTCAACTGCAAGTTCAGCAGATTTTTGGGAAACTATCATACAAAATCCTATCCCAAGATTAAATGTTCTTTTCATCTCTTCATCAGAAATTTTCCCCAATTTTTTTATGTAATTAAAAATAAAAGGCACACTCCAGGAATCGGAATTGATCTCTCCACAAATACCCTTAGGAAATATTCTTGGAAGATTGCCAGGTATCCCCCCACCAGTAATATGAGCCATACCTTTTATTTTTACCTTATTTTTTAAACTATTAAAAGCCTTTACATATATTCTCGTAGGTCGTAAAAGTTCTTCTCCCAATGTTTTATTAAGGTCAGGTATTAATTTATCAATCTTTATTTTTTTTTGGTCAAAAAAAACTTTTCTCACAAGAGAAAATCCATTACTATGAAGTCCATTTGAAGCGATACCTATTATCACATCTCCATCTTCTATTTGAGAGCCGTTAATAATCTTTTTTTTCTCTACAATACCTACTGCAAATCCCGAGAGGTCATATTCTCCTTTTTTGTAAAATCCTGGCATCTCTGCTGTCTCTCCACCGATTAAAGAACAAGATGCTTCTTTACATCCTTTTACTATTCCTTTGATTATGTCTCTTGCAGTTTTAAGTTCGAGTTTACCCATAGCCAAATAGTCGAGAAAAAACAGAGGTTCTGCCCCACTTGTAAGAATATCGTTTACACACATTGCAACAAGATCAATACCTACGGTGTCATGTCTATCCATTAAAAAGGCTATCTTTAATTTTGTGCCCACACCATCAGCTCCACTGACAAGAACAGGTTCTTTATATTTCTTAATGTCAATTTTAAAAAGGGCACTGAAAGGTCCGATTTCGGACAATACCTGAGGACTGAATGTTTTTCTGGCTATAGGGGAAATAAACCTAACGAACTTTTCCCCTTTATCGATATCAACACCTGCATCTTTATAAGTAAGGCTTTTTGTCATTTCTAAAATAGAATGGTTAAGAATACCAACCACATATATTTTGCATAAAATATATATTTAAGAGCAAGTTTTGAAGTAAGGGGTTTGCTGAATTTTAGGTTAACAGAAATCAGAGTATTTTTGATAAAATATTAAAAATGCCGATTATTCTTGTTACAAATGATGACGGTATTAATTCGTCAGGATTGATATCTCTTTATAATTCAATGAAAAAATTGGGAGATGCATATATTGTTGCTCCTGATAGGGAAAGAAGTGCTGTTAGTCATTCATTAACAATGCATCGTCCTCTTAAGGTAGAACAAGTTAATCACCATATTTATTCTATTAACGGTACTCCTACAGATTGTGTAGCAATAGGTGTGAATAAAATCTTACCAGAGAAACCAGCATTTATCGTATCAGGAATAAATAAGGGTGCTAATCTCGGAGATGATATTACTTATTCAGGTACTGTTTCTGCGGCAATAGAGAGCACAATAATGGGAATTCCCGCATTTGCTATTTCTTTAGTTATCAAAAAAAAATCTGAATCACCTCTATATTTTGATACTGCAGCTAAAATAGCTATTGAGATAGGTAAATATATTTTAAAAAATTCTCTTCCATACGACACGCTTTTAAATGTTAACGTGCCTAACCTACCTGAAGAAGATATTAAAGGTATAAAATTTACAAGACAAGGGAAACACATTTATGACGAATCAATTCACGAAACATTCGATCCCAGTGGTGAGAAATATTATTGGATCGGTGGAGGAAATCCTTATTGGGAGCATGGTGACGATACCGACATTCAAGCTGTTAAAGATAATTATGTATCTATTACCCCCATTCACTTAGATCTAACAAACTATGAGGCATTGGAGTTCTTGAAAGAAAGATTATCTATAAATATTTAATATGGATAAATATGATGTGATTATAGTAGGGGCTGGTCCTGCGGGTATTTTTTCCGCACTTGAATTATTAAAAAATAAGGGAAATTTAAGGATACTTATTATTGAAAAAGGGAAAGATATTGATAAAAGAATTTGTCCGATGAAGATTAGAGAGATTTCGTGTAAAACATGTCCTGAATGTGCACTATTAAGCGGATGGGGTGGCGCGGGAGCCTTTAGTGATGGGAAATTAAATCTTTCGCCTTATATAGGCGGTTTTTTAACCCGATATATAGGGTTAGATATGCTCAAATTACTGATAGAATATGTTGATAAGATATATGTAGCTCATGGAGCACCAAATAAAGTATACGGTGAAAATATAGAAGAAATTAAAAAGATAGAAAAGATTGCATCAGATAATAATCTTCAGTTCATACCATCAAAAATTAGACATATAGGTACTGATAGATGTGTTTCTGTCCTAAAAAATATAAAAGATTCTTTTAATAAAAAGATAGAAACACTTTTCAATAAAGAAGTAGAAAAAGTTCTTGTTAAAAAAGAAAAAGCAGTTGGAGTCAGACTTAAAGACGGCTTTAAATTCTTTTCTGAATTTGTAATTCTTGCCCCTGGACGTGAGGGCTCAAGATGGTTAGAAAAAGAGTCAAAAAGACTTCGCCTTACATTACTAAAAAATCCTGTTGATATAGGAGTTAGAGTTGAGATACCTGCTAAGATCTTTGAACCAATAACAAAGATAGCTTACGAACCAAAGCTGATTTTTAACACAAAGACATTTAATGACAAAGTTCGAACATTTTGTGTAAATCCATACGGAGAAGTAGTTAAAGAGTATTTAAAGGGTATTTGGACCGTAAATGGTCATAGTTATGCCCACATGAAAAACAATAATACGAATTTTGCATTATTGGTAAGCACTTTTTTCACAGAGCCTTTTGATGATCCCATCTCTTACGGAAGATACATTGCTGGGCTTGCTAATCTTTTGGGCAAGGGGGTAATAGTCCAAAGACTTGGTGATCTACGAAATGGTAGGCGCTCAACTACCGAAAGAATTTCGAAAGGTGAAGTAGAACCCTCTTTGAAAGATGCAACACCAGGTGATTTAAGTTTTGTAATGCCATATCGGTATCTTGTTGATGTTTTAGAAATGCTTGAGGCCCTTGATAAAATAACACCGGGCATTAATTCAGAAAATACTTTACTCTACGGTGTAGAGGTAAAGTTTTATTCAATATTACTAAATCTTTCAGAGTCGCTCGAAACCGAAATAAAAAATCTTTTTGCAATAGGTGATGGCGCGGGTGTAAGTAGAGGGCTTATACAAGCCTCTGTTTCTGGGGTCGTTGCTGCAAGAGAAATTCTAAAGAGGATTGGTTAATGGATTATGAGGCACTAAGAGAATTAATGGTTAAGACACAATTAATACCACGCGGGATAAAAGATACACGTGTTCTCGAAGCAATGAGGAAGGTCCCACGGCATATATTTGTAGATGAACGTTTCCGTGATAGAGCTTATGATGACTCTGCTCTCTCTATTGGTGAAGGACAAACTATATCGCAACCGTATATGGTTGCGATTATGACGCAACTCCTCGAGCTAAAGGGTAATGAAAAAGTTTTAGAAATTGGCACTGGTTCAGGCTATCAAGCAGCAATTTTGGCAGAATTAGCAAAGGAGGTATATACAGTAGAAAGGGTTGAATTACTCGCAAATAAAGCAAAGGAGAAATTTCAATCACTTGGATACAACAATATTTATATAAAGATTGGGAATGGAACATTAGGATGGAAAGAAAAATCGCCATTTGACAGAATTATTATAACGGCTGGTAGTCCTAAGATACCAGAACCTTTGTTAGAACAGTTAACCGAAAGAGGTATCCTCGTTGCCCCTATTGGAGATAGATTTAGTCAGATGCTTTTAAAAATACAAAAGACTGGCGGTAAGATACAGACAGAAAAAGTTATTCCATGTGTATTTGTTCCGCTAATTGGTGAATATGGCTGGAAGGAGGAGTAATGGGATTCTTTGCAAAACTTAAAGAAGGTTTAGCAAAAACAAGAAAAAATCTAATCGAAAAAGTTGATTCAATTTTAACAGGTAAAAAAATTGATGAAGAGACCCTCGAAGAACTTGAAGAGACGCTCATAGCTTCAGATGTTGGAGCTAAAGCAACCGCAGAAATAATGTCTACTATAAGAGAAAAATTAAAAAACGGGGAAGTCTACAATACACAATCCGTTAAAGATTTACTCAAAACAAGCATGGTCACTATTTTAGGACACTCTACCCCTCTATCATTAAATGGCAAAAGACCTTTCATTATTTTAACGGTAGGCGTAAACGGGGTCGGGAAGACAACAACCATTGGAAAACTTGCGAACAGATTTCGGTCTCAAGGGCTATCTGTAATCCTTGCTGCCGGTGATACCTTCAGGGCTGCTGGAATAGAACAACTTGAGATATGGGCGGAAAGATCAGGCTCACAACTCATAAAACATCAGAAGGGATCTGATCCTGCAGCAGTAGCATTCGATGCAATCGTTGCAGCAAAGAGTAGAAATATAGACGTTGTTATTATTGACACAGCAGGTAGACTTCACACTAAAAGTAACCTAATGGAAGAACTAAAAAAAGTGCGAAGAACGATAGAAAAAGCCATGCCTGACGCTCCGCATGAGATACTCCTTGTTGTTGATGCAACAACAGGACAAAATGCATTGAGGCAGGCTGAACTTTTCAATAAGGCGATTGGAGTAACAGGAATAGCACTCACAAAACTTGATGGAACGGCAAAGGGTGGAATTATATTTGCTATAAAAAAAGAACTTGGTATCCCTGTTAAGCTAATAGGTGTTGGTGAAGGAATTGATGATCTCAGGGATTTTGATCCAAATGATTTTGTTGATGCGCTTTTTTCATAAATTCGATCCATATAGGTAGTGCAGCTTTCGCACCTGTTTCTTTTTGTCCTATTGGCTTATGATTATCTCTTCCAACCCATACGCCTACGACTAGTCTGTCATCAAATCCAATAAACCACGCATCAGTATAATCATTTGTCGTACCCGTCTTTCCATAGAGTCTTCTGCCAAGTTTTTTAGCTTTAATAGCAGTCCCTTCTTCAACAACAGCCTTAAGAAGGATCTTCATCTCCTCTGTTTCTTCTTCTGTTAAGACTTTATCCAAAACAGGCCTATTTTCATCCACTGGTATCCCATCCCTGTTAAGTATTCTCTCATAAAAAATAGGTTTAACTCTATAACCAGTAGCAAATGTTGAATATGCTGAAACCATCTCCATTAGAGTTACATCAGACGTCCCTATCGCAAGTGGTAAATATGGTTCCATCTTACTCTTGATGCCCAGTTCGCTTGATGTTTCAATAATATTGTCTATTCCTAAACTTGAAGCAAGTCTTATAGTTGCTGCATTAAGCGATTTCGCAAGAGCAGTTTTCAAAGTCACGTTACCATAATATTTGCCATCATAGTTTTTAGGTGACCATCTCTGGCCGGGTCTTGCACCGGGATAAGACACAGGTATATCATTTATTATATCATTAGACCGCATCCCCTGTTTGATAGCCGTTATATATACAAATGGTTTAAAGGCTGATCCCGGTTGCCTCATGGCATGTGTTGCTCTGTTAAATTGATTTTTCCAAAAATCGCTTCCCCCAACCAATGCTTTTATATAGCCTGTTCTAAAATCAATAGCTATTAGTGCCGCCTCGATGCCTTTATTTTGTCTTTCCTCAATAGATTTTACCCCTTGTATGACAGCCTCTTCAGCAATCTTTTGTAGTCTGTAATCTAAGGTTGAAAAGACTTTATATCCAGAAGTATATAGGCTGTTTCCGTATCTTTCTTCGAGCTTTTGGCGGAGATCTTCTACAAAATAAGGGGCTTCATATTTCCGGAAATGAGGAGATTCAGGTAGAGGTGTATTTTTAGCCTCCTCATATTGAGCTTCAGTTATAAATTTATGCTCCAACATCTTTTTTAAAACCTCTAACCGTCTCTCTTTAACCTTCTTCGGATTTTTAAAAGGGGAATAAAATGAAGGCGCTTTAGGCAGTGAGGCCAGTAGCGCTGCCTCTGCGATGCTTAAATCCGGTGTAGACTTCCCAAAATATGTCTGAGAAGCTGCTTCAATCCCATAAGCCCTTGTTCCGAAATATGCTTGATTAAGATACATCCCTAAAATTTCATCCTTGGTGTAATATTTTTCTATTTTTATTGATAAAGCCGCCTCTTTTAATTTCCTTTTGATACTCTTTTCAGGCTTTAAAAAAAGCATCCGTGCAAGTTGTTGAGTTATAGTACTTCCACCTTCTACAACTTCAGCTGCTTTAATATCACGCCAAAGTGCTCTTAATATACCGATGATATCAACTCCGGGATGGTAATAAAATCTTATATCTTCAACAGAAATAAAGGCCTTTTTAACATGGTCAGGGATTTTATAATGAGGTATATATGTTCTCCTTTCTACATAAAGCTCTGCTATGAGTTTTCCGTCGCTTGAATATATCTTAGAAGATTCTATGGGAGTATACTCTTCAAGTAGTTTAATATTGGGGAGATCTGACACAATCCAATATATAAATCCACCGCTAAAACCCGTGACTACAGAAAGGACTAAAAATAGAATCATTATTTTATAATAAAATGAATGTTTTTTATTTGTATCTCTATTATTAAAATTATCCATAAAATAATTATACCCCAAGTTATAATGGTTTTTTGAAGGCATGCTTTAACCCAGACAGTGCAGATGTTGTGAAAAAAATTTATCTTGGAGGGATTATTTTAAGTTCTTCTTTAATTAGCTCTATTATTCTTGGAATTTTAGCCTTAATCTCAAGGGATAAATCCATTCCCATTTCGAGCGATTTAGGTTCTATACCAATAACCGTTGTATAAGGCTTCTTACCGATTAAACTGGAAATATTTATAACCTCAAGTATTCCGATCTGATGAACAGATGTTTTAAATCCCGATGGACAATCCTTTATTTCATCGATATCAAAACGATATATTGTACCCGGTGTAGCACCCCCTTTTACTGCATCCACAACTATGAGACGATCAGCCTCTGTAATAACATCGAGTAGGCGGAATCCGTCTGTTCCCCCCTCAACAATACTAACTTCTTCTGGCATCTCGAGTTTCATCAGCTCATTGGCAATGTGTACCCCTACACCTTCATCCGAGAGCAAAATATTTCCTACCCCAAGAATAATAATCTTTTTAGGGGGAGACATGGTCTCCCCCTCAGATTCTCTTACCAGTTCCCTCAATTTACTCTATTATGAACTTTTTGACCTCGTTTGTCTTTGGGTCTATGATATGGATAGCACATGCAAGACATGGATCGAATGAGCGAATAATTCTGACTATATTTATAGGATTATTGGGATCTGGCACAGGTGTACCTATAAGGGATTCTTCATATTGGCCACGGATTCCGTTATCACAACGAGGCGAAGCATTCCATGTAGAAGGAACTACTGCTTGATAATTTTCAATCTTTTTATCCTTTATCTTTATCCAATGTCCAAGGGCACCACGAGGCGCTTCGTAGAAACCCGCGCCCATGCCACTTTGAGGAGGCTCCCAGTGCTCGGTATCATGGATTTTAAAACCGGGTTTGTTCATTTCTTTTTCAAGTTCATCTAACCATTTGTAACATGCATCAACAACAAGCTTTGTCTCTATAGCACGGGCAGCATGTCTTGCTACAACACCAGGTTTAGCACCCTTCTTTACCAAGTCAAGTAAATCTGGATTTTTAGCTACAAGCATCCTTGCCAATGGACCAACCTCCATAGGTTTATAATCATAGCGCGGGGCTTTGACAAAACTATAAGCATCCTTTTTATCAAGATCAAAAACTTGTTCACCATTATATGGATGAACAGGTTTATTATCCTTATACCATCCATATTTTACAGATTCAGTTATTTTAGTAGGGTCAAAAGGAGATACCTTTATATTTGTTGGGTCTAAATTTACAATAACGCCAGCAGGGAATACGAGTTCTTTACCATCTGGGTCTCTCTCCAATGCACCATATGAAAGATAATTGTAATGACCCCCACCTAATCCCATTTCCGCAAGCTTCCAAAGAGGACCGGTGCCAAAAAGTAGAACATCGGGGATATAAACTTCGTTGACAAATTTTGCCTGTTCATCAAGCATGGTGCGAAAACGTGCTATTTGATTTATATCTGGATAAGAGGTGACACCTCCCACAACGATGTTCTGATAATGAGGTGTTCTGCCACCCCATATAGCCCCCATATTCCTTGCTTTTGCATTCATCTTTAGAGCATCAATATAATGTTTCACTGCCATTGTTACTATTTCTGGATCCTTAACACTAAATTCATCTGGCTCATAACGTGGTGTCAGTGGAAATGTGTCATTTGATTTAACGAGATACATAATTTTATCTTTCACAGCGAGAAGGTCCTTATCCTTGCCTTTATAGTTAGCAATAGCCATAATATCAATATAATCAAGTGCACTCAACTGATAAAAATGAATTAAATGATCATAAATATATTCTGCTCCCATTACCAAATTTCTTATTAGTGTTCCACCCCATGGCACCTTTGCTCCAAAAGCTGCATCAAGTGCACGGGCTGAAGCTATTTGATGGACACTGTAACATACACCACAGAACCGACTTGTTACGAAGGAGGCATCTCTTGGATCTTTGCCAATCAACATTGCCTCAAATCCGCGTGCCATTGTACCACTACTCCAGGCATCCTTGACTTTCCCATTTTCGATTTCGACTTCAATTTTTAAATGCCCTTCTATTCTTGTCACGGGATCAATAGTTATTTTTTTGCCCATAATTTTCCTCCTTCCTTAACTATTGTCTTTCGTGAAAAGGCCGGCCTCTCTCATTGCCCATATCTTCTTAGAAATGTTGCTTTCAACAGAATATAGTGGAGACATTTGAGCATAAAAGCCGGGTTCAGCACATCCCATGCAAACAGCACCACAATCTAAGCAAAAACTTATTCCGTCATTCCATCTACGAATAGGACAATCTGAAAATGTAAGAGGACCTTTACATCCTTTTTCAAAAAGACACCATTCTTTTTGTTCAGGATCGTTCCAATCTTTTAAAAATCTCCCTGCGTCAAAATGAGCTCTTCTTCGGCAATTCTCGTGAATTGATTCTTTGAAGAACATTACAGGCCTTCCAATATCGTCGAGTTTAGGTACTTTCCCTGTTGTTAAGAAATAAAGTATAGTACCTACAAGATGATCGGGATGAACAGGACAGGTTGGAAGGTTGATTACCGTCTTACCGGGAAGTGCTTTATTAAGTCCTATGCCTTTACTCGGGGTCGCTGCGGGTATACCTCCATATGCTGCACAGGCACCCACTGCTATAATTGCTCCGGCCTTATTTGCGGCTTCCTCTACAATTTCTTTAAAAGGTCTTCCACCAACTGTGCAAAACCTATCATCTGCAGAAGGAATTGAACCCTCTACTATCAAAACATACCCGCCCTTATTAACTGTATCATGATAAACCTTTTCAGAAAGATGACCAGCCCCTGCCATTACTGTTTCGTGGTATCTTAAGGAAATCTTATCAAGAATTATAGAAGAAGCAGGAGGGTGAAGAATTTGTGTAAAAGAAATTGTACATCCAGCGCAGTCTTGTCCTTCAAGCCAAATGACAGGCGGTTTCTTAGAAGAACTTTCCATTGCATGGACAATTTTGGATGTAAATTCTAATTCGGAAATACCCAAGATTGCTGCAGTAGCAGCACAATATTTTAGAAAGTCTCGCCTACTAAGCCCTGTTATTTCGAGTTCACTGAAGAGCCTTTTGCTTAGGATCTGTCTCTTCATATATACCTCCTTTGATTTTTAAATACTAAGAGGATTTATTTTTACTATCCAGACTCTTCTAATATTTCATCACCTCCTTTAGGGCTAATACCTTTTTTTATGAAACTGAAGATAAAAATTTCTACATCCCAGTTTTAATAAATATCAAAAAAATATATTCATGTCAATTTTTTTTCTAAGTAAAGCAAAATGAGTGCCATAAATTTATTTACTTTCTTTTAAAGCCCTACGCATTACTTGGACATCTGGTTTTTTCCCAGTCCACAACTCAAAGGCAAGCGCACCTTGCCATACAAGCATGCCAGTGCCATCTATAACTTGACATCCTTTTTTATGAGCAATTTCGATCAATTTCGTTTTTTTATAAACTATATCGCATACAATATGCTCTGCTTTAAGATGAGAAGATTCAATAGGTAAGGGATCGTCTTCCTTTAACCCAAGAGGTGTGGCGTTTATTATTATATGAAAATCATCAAGAGAAAAAATCTTATCAATAGTTAATATATTATTCCTTCCTATCTTCTTTAAATCGTTAACGAGCTTTTCTACCCTTTCCATGGTACGACTTGTTATATACACCCTCTTTGCCTCCTGACTCAAATAATAACTTATAGACCTTGAAGCACCACCTGCACCAATTATTAATACATTCTTATTTTGAATCGAAACCCCGTGCTCTCTAAGCGAATACATAAAACCTCTTCCATCAGTATTATATCCAATAAGTTTACCATTTAGATTCAGGATTGTATTAACAGCACCAATAAAAGAAGCTTCTTCGCTAACCTCATCGAGTAAAGGAATAACCTTTTCTTTGTGTGGTATGGTTATATTTACTCCTTTAATATTAAGTGCCTTGATGGACTTTATCGCAATCTCGAGAGAATCAGGATGTACAAGGAAAGGAACATAGCAGTAATTAAGATTAAGCGCATCAAATGCTGCATTGTGCATTTGTGGAGATAAAGTATGTTCTATTGGGTAACCGAAAATACCTGTAATATTTGTTTTACCACTTATCAACATGTCAAGACCTCTTTTCTTTAATAATTAAATCCTTTCTTCGTAATCTGTTATTAAAACACTGTATCCCTCTTTAGCAAGGATTTTAGCAAGTTTAGATACATCGTCTCGCGAATAAAATTTACCTATTCTTACACGATAAAAAGTCTCACCTTGAATATCGACCTTTGTGATATAAGCATTCTTATAACTCAATTCAAGAGACTTTTTGAGACGATTAGCATTTGAAAATTCTTTAAAAGACCCAACTTGAATGGTATAAGGACCTTTATTAGAAAAATATCTAACTTCTTTTATGTATGAATTGTCTCTTCCTACATACTCAATTTTAACCTTTTCCACACCCTCTCCGACTAAATCGATTTCTCTTGCAGCTGAATATGATAGATCGATATCTCTTCCCGAGATAAAAGGACCCCTGTCATTAACCAAACAATAAACTGATTTGTTATTTGATAGATTTGTTATTTTTAACTTTGTCCCAAATGGATATTCTCGGTGAGCACATGTCTTTTGATACATATCAAAAATTTCTCCGGAAGAAGTAGGATTCCCATGAAACTCCTCTCCATACCACGAGGCAATCCCATAATCAATTTCAGGATAAAATTTATATTTTGCTGTGGTGCAAGATGTGATAAAGATAATAGTAATAGTTAAAATAATAAAGTTGAAATGAATAATGCTTTTTACCAAGTTCTAAATAAATGTTTACTAAATATTTTCAACATTTAAAATTAGAAAAAGTTTCATAAAATATACCTACTAAGATCCTCATCTTTTACTATATCACTCAATTTTTCTCTTACATATTCTCTATCTATCACAAGTTTGCCATTCTTTTTTTCTGGTGCCTCGAAGGATATATCTTCGAGAAGCTTTTCTAACACAGTATGTAATCTCCTTGCTCCGATGTTTTCTGTTTTTTCATTTACACGAGCTGCAATCTCTGCAATTTCAGCAATAGAATCTTTTGTAAATTCTAATGTCAGATCTTCTGTGGAAAGTAAGGCTGTGTATTGCTTTATTAATGCGTTATGGGGTTCTGTTAATATTCTTTCGAAATCGTCTTTCCCTAATGGGTCAAGTTCAACCCTTATAGGAAATCTACCTTGAAGCTCAGGGATCAGATCAGAAGGTTTACTCATATGAAAAGCTCCAGCTGCTATAAAAAGAATATGGTCTGTTTTTACAGGGCCATACTTTGTTGTAACGGTAGTTCCTTCAACTATTGGCAAAAGGTCTCTTTGCACCCCTTCACGTGATACATCGGGACCGTGTGAATATCCTCTACTTGCAATCTTGTCAATTTCATCAATAAATACAATGCCTGATTGTTCAACCCTTTCTATTGCTTCTTTTGTAACCTTATCCATATCAATAAGTTTGTTTGCCTCTTCCTGATGTAGGATGCTTAATGCCTCGGGTATTTTTACCTTTTTTCTTTTTGCCTTTTCAGGTAAAAAACTGCCAAGCATCTCTTTGAGATTGATTTCAAGGTCTTCGAGTCCAATATTAGAAACTACACCAAAGGGTATTATTTTCTCTTTGACCTCAATATCCACATATCTACTATCAAGTTTACCTGCCCTCAATTGTGCCCTCAATCTTTCCCTCGTCTCCTTATATTTTTCCCTTTCTTCATCAACAAGGCCAACTCCTCTCGTTGTTCTTGGCGGTGGTAAGAGTAGGTCAAGAAGTCGTTCTTCTGCGAGAATCTTTGCCTTTTCTTGGACTTTCTCTACATGTTCTGCTTTAACCATACTTACTGATATTTCGGTCAAATCTCGTATCATCGATTCCACATCTCTACCAACATAGCCTACCTCTGTAAACTTTGAGGCCTCAACCTTTACAAAAGGGGCATTTGCAAGCTTTGAAAGTCTTCTTGCAATCTCAGTTTTGCCAACACCTGTAGGCCCAATCATTATTATATTTTTTGGCAATACTTCATCTCTCAATTCAGGTGAAAGCCTTTGCCTTCTCCATCTATTTCGCATAGCAATAGCAACAGCCTTTTTTGCTTTATGTTGACCAATTATATATTTATCAAGTTCTTCAACTATCTTTCGTGGTGTGAGATTATCCATTTAATTCCTCTATATTTATATTTTCATTCGTATATACGCAAATTTCTGATGCTATCTTCATTGATTTTTCAACAATATCTCGTGCTGAAAGATTTGTATTTTCAAATAGTGCCCTTGCTGCAGCTTGTGCAAAAGGGCCGCCTGAGCCTATAGCTGCTACTCCACCTTCGGGTTCTATGACATCTCCTGTCCCCGAGATTATAAAAGTATGTTCGGCATCAGCAACTATTAGAAGTGCCTCGAGTCTTCTTAATATTTTATCTGTACGCCAATCTTTAGCAAGTTCGACCGCCGCCCTTGTAAGGTTTCCTCTATAAGATTCGAGTTTACCTTCGAACTTTTCAAATAATGTAAATGCATCAGCCGTTGCCCCTGAAAAACCCGCGAGCACCTTATCTCCATACATCTTTCTGATTTTTCGAGCATTATGTTTAAGTATTGTACTGCCCATTGTAACTTGTCCATCACCTGCTATCGCAACTTTGCCATTCCGCCTCACGCACAGTATTGTTGTACCTCTGAATGTTTCGTGTGGTTTCATTTTATGCAGATCCTTTTAATCTCATTTGATCTTTTGCAAAGGGATGTGATTTATCATATACATCCATAAGATGAGTAACATCAAGATGTGTATATTTCTGAGTCGTTGATAAGGATGAATGTCCCAAGAGCTCCTGAATTACCCTGAGATCTGCCCCACCCTGAAGTAAATGGCTCGCAAACGAATGTCTAATAGTATGTGGACCAATCTGTCTATTTATAGAAAGAGATTTTGCATATTTCACCACAATTCTTCTTACTCCACGATCTGTTAAACGTGATCCCCATCTATTAAGAAATAAAGCCCTATCTTTACTTTTTCTTAACACCCTTTCTATTAAATAAGACTTGATGGCATCTATTGCCTTAGAACCTACGGGAACGATTCTCTCTTTTTTACCCTTACCTTTTATTTTTATCATACATTCTTTTATGTTTATATCATCCGTGTTCAAACCTGTGAGTTCACTCACCCTCAATCCGCTTGAATACAGAAGTTCAAGGATAGCCTTATCCCTTGCAGGGATAAAACCTATTCCTTTAGGTCCTTCAACAAGTGAAAAAACTTCATCAACAGAAAGGAAATTCGGAAGGAGTTTTGATCTCTTCAGGGTTGAGACGAGCTTTGCAGGATTTGATCTTAAATATCCTTCCCTATTCATATATTTAAAAAAAGACCTTAAACTGGAAAGTCTCCTGCTCACTGTTGTTTTGTTTAGGCCATGCTTAATCTGTTCTGCAATAAAACCCCTTATATCCATCATCTCTATTTTATCAGGTTCTCTCTTTGAATAGTTAAAAAATTCCTCAAGGTCTTTTTTATAAGCCCTCACAGTATGTAAGGATAATCCCCTTTCAACCTCAAGATATCTTAAAAATTTATTGATAATATCTTTCATAGTTATTTATATTTATTTTTTATTTTCATAATTGTATTTTGTAAGCTCTTCATATCCTCAACATTAAAAACATTTACATTAGGAACTATCCTTTTAATAAGTCCTGAAAGGACATTCTTCGGTCCCACCTCAATAAATGTATCTATTCCTCTATGTGCTATAACGTTTATCGAATCCTCCCAAAGAAGTGGACTTACTAATTGACGTGAAAGGGATAATTTTATATCCTCAATTTTATTAAGAAATACCGCATCTGTATTGTTTACCAGGGGGATCTTTGGTTCTCTAAATTCAATTTCCTCGATTAATTTAGAGAGAGATTTGGAAGCGTTCTCCATTAATCTACAATGTGAAGGAGCACTAACAGAAAGAAATACAGCCCTTTTTGCCCCAGCATCCTTGGAAAGCTTTACAGCTTCTTCAACGGCATTTTTTTCACCTGCGATAACTATCTGGCCTGGAGAGTTATAGTTAGCAGGAGATACATAACCTGATTTAACAGACAGACAGATCTCCTCTATCTGCTTTCTTTCAAGTCCAAGAATAGCAGCCATAAGACCTTTGCCTTCGGGTACTGCATCCTGCATAAGCTGTCCCCTCTTTTCGGTTAATCTTACAGCATCAGAAAATTTTATTGCACCAGCTGCAACAAGTGCTGAGTATTCTCCAAGACTGTGGCCTGCAACGACTACAGGTTTAATATTTTCTAATAATAAAACTTCATAAATTGCTATACTTACAGTAAGAATACAGGGTTGTGTCCTAAAAGTCTTGTTTAACTCCTCTTCGGGTCCATCAAAAGATAAACTACTTACATCGTAGCCAAGAACACCTGAGGCTTCTTCAAATACTTTTTGGGCAACTTCAAAGTTATTGTAAATTTCTTTGCCCATACCGACATATTGTGAACCTTGACCAGGAAAGACAAAAGCGATATTCATTCTACTTAAACTCAAATTTATCTTTATTAGATTCCTTTAATTTCTTTTATCTTTTTTATTAATAATGGGACTATCTCGTATAAGTCCCCGACTATTCCATATGTTGCAACATTAAAAATAGGTGCTTCAGGATTTTTATTTATCGCTATGATTATATCTGATGATTGCATTCCTACAAGATGCTGGACAGCCCCTGATATACCACACGCAATGTAAATTTTAGGGCATACGGTTTTACCTGTTTGACCTACTTGATGTCTGTAAGGAATCCATCCCGAGTCAACCGCAGCTCTCGATGCACCAACAGCTCCTCCGAGAATCTCGGCCAGTTCTTTAAGAAGCTTAAATCCCTTTGGGTCTCCGAGTCCCCTTCCACCTGAAACAATAATATCTGCTTCTTGAAGATTAACCGCTGTTTCTGAAACTTCTTTTACAGAATCAAGAACTCTTGTCCTCGAACTCAAGTTATCGGAATTTATATTAATAAGTTCTCCCACCCTATTTTCATCATATGTTCCGCGTTTCATAACACGGGGTCTGACAGTAGCCATTTGGGGCCTTGTATTTGGACATAAAATTGTAGCCATTATGTTACCACCGAAAGCTGGTCTTATCTGGAGAAGATTTCTGGTTTCTTTATCTATAACAAGAGAGGTACAATCTGCAGTTAAGCCAGTCCTTAGCCTTGCAGCAACTCTTGGGATAAAAGAGCGTCCTATAGAAGTTGCACCTGCAAGTACTATCTCCGGCCGGTATTTTTTTATTAGAGAAGTAAGTAATTTTGAATAAGGCTCATCATTAAATTTTCTGAATATTTCATTCTTTGACAAATAAACCTTGTCAGCACCCCATTTTATTAACTCATTAGCTTCCGACTCTGAGCCCCCAAATAGTAAGGCAGACAATTCTGTATCCAAATCATTTGCAAGCTTTCTTCCAATGCCAAGAAGTTCATAAGCTACAGGTGCAACCTTACCATCCCTCTGCTCTGCGAATACCCATACGCCTTTATATTCTTTAAAGTTTTCTGCCCTTGATTTTTCTTCAGTTATTTCAGTAATTGCACCCTCTGGGCAAGCGCTTATGCATGTCATGCAAAATTGACAGTATTCATTAATAAATGCTTTACCATCTTTTATTACAATAGCATCAAAAGGGCACGATGAAATACATTCTTCACATCCAGTGCATTTATTAATATCTACAATTAGAGACATTTTAATCCCCTTAGTTCTTGAATTAAGGCTTCGACTTGTTCTTCTGGTGTTCCCTTAAAAATCTTCCTCTCTGATCTTGCCTCAGGGGTGAAAATATTCTTCACTTGAGTGGGGGAACCTTTAAGCCCGATACTATTTTCATCAGCCATTATATCTGAATGATCCCACTTTTTAATCTCGGCTTTTTTAGCTGCTATTTTCCCCTTTAATGAGGGAAGTCTGGGTTCATTTAGTTCCTTGACGACTGTTAATAATACAGGCAGTGATGACTCCACAACATCATAACCTTCATCCATCATTCTATAAACTCGGATAGAATTTTCTGAAATATCTTCTATCATTTTTACATATGAAATGTGCGGTATATCTAAAAACTCTGCTGTTTCAGGCCCTACTTGTGCTGTATCCCCATCAATAGCCTGTTTACCACAGATTATTATATCCGCACCGATCTTTTCGATTGCTTTCGATAATGTGTAAGATGTAGCCCATGTATCCGAACCCGCAAAAGCCTTATCTGAAAGAAGTATTGCATCATCAACACCCATTGATAAAGCCTCTCTCAAAC
>CAYOJI010000007.1:0-8946 GCA_964404225.1 uncultured Nitrospiraceae bacterium | reverse complement strand
AGCAGTTTCAGCCTGTGGAGGACCCATTGTTATTACCGTAACTGTTCCTCCAACTCGCTCTTTTATTTGAAGACCTGCCTCAATAGCATGCATATCAAAAGGATTAATAATACTGGGTACGCCTTCTCTTATAAGAGTTCCTGTTTCAGGATTAATTTTTACTTCCGATGTATCAGGAACTTGTTTAATACATACAACTATTCTCACTTCTAAGGCCTCCTTTTATTAGATCAAAAAATAAATGTCGTAAATAATCGGATTTTTATTATACGATTTTAAAATTAATTAAGTAAAGAAAGTTGCTTATTAAGTAAGCTGAGGATACTAATGAAGACTTACACGAAAACGATAATTTCTATAATTTAAAATTATATCCTTTGGGGTAATTTCCTCCAATTTTAATCCTTCCGCTAAATATTGTCCTTCACGAAGCATAACATTATTTATTTGAGCCACCCGAGAAGTTGGGTCATCTGAATATAAAGAAATTGTAACTTTCAAATCTGGTAGTTTTTGTTTTATCTGCAAAGGTAATTCCTCCAAATTATATATTTTATCTTTTATTGGTAGGCTGATAACATCCTCATTAGACGGATTTATAACATCTGTAGATCCCTTATCTTCAACATTTGTAGATGTAGCAAAAAGTTTTTTGGGTTTAGCTTTTGTAAATGCAGTGCCTTCTTCAAGATTATATTTACTAAATACTGACTCACTATTAAACCCATCGGACTTCTTTTCTTTTTTAACAGGAAGTGGCTCTGATTTTTTATCTTCTATCTTTTCTATAACAGAACCTATATCAGATTTTGCAGACAAACCACTATTTTCTTTATGGATTACCTTTGTTTTTCCTTTTTCCCAAGATATCCACCATATAAATAAACTTGCGTTTAAAAAGAGTGCAGCTATAAGTAAATATGGCCATATAGTCAATTTCTTCTTTTCTTTTACTTTTAACTCTCTGACCGTCAATATGCCCGGGACATTTCCCTTTTTGCGTTCTTTTTCTAATTTTTTAAGTGCATCAAGAATATAGGACATATCTCAGCTTCCTTTTTCCATAGAAACAAAATTGTTTTCTTTCTGTACCAACTGAGGTTCGCCATTTTTTAAGGAATTGTTTATATGAATTATTGTTTGTGGTCCCACTATTCCATCAGGCTTAAGACCTTTATCTAATTGAAATTTTTTGATCTGTTCTACGATTTCTCCATCATATTTTAAGTCTTTATTTTTTTTATAAGCCCGCCCTTGGATAACGGATATTTTCTCTCTTATCCATTCTACAAAAGGACCCCTATACCCTGGGTATATATCATTTTTAAAACCAGGGGGAGGATTCCATAAAATAACATAATCATCAAGCCATCTTTTTTCGACATCTCTAAGATAAACAGTTTTGATTTCATCTATTATACTCAATTTAGCTGTATCCCCTGAAATATATATTAAAGTAGCATAAAATTCTCTTCCCTTGTCATCACAAAGTTTCAAGACAGCAGGTCTATTTAATTTTATTAATTCGTTAAAACTTATATCTTTATTGAAACATCTTAAGCTATTACTCTCTGCAAACCTACATATATCAAAATCCTCTTGTTCTTTTAAAAGTATTCCCCATCTATTTAATAAACTTGCTATTGCTTTTTTTTTACTTTTTTGAATAGTTTCGTCATCTAATAAGGAGACCTGACTTAGATCTTCTATTTTCTCGTCTTTTGAAACACTCACAGCAGCAAGGGGTGGTAAGTCTTTTTCTGATACAAATAATTGTTTACGATAGTTATAGATGAGTAATATAATCGAAGTCGTAATAATTATAAAGAAGACTGTAGCAAGTGCAAGTTTCAATTTTTTTATACTTTTTGCCTTCGTATATGGCTCTCCAAATATTTCAAACGAGGCTTTTTTTAATGTATTTTTATCAACATAGTCCTTTCCTTGAACATAAGCTCCCAATAAAGCCCTGTCACAAATTACATTTATCAATCGGGGAATTCCTTTACTAAACTGATAAATTTCATCTATAACCGAATCAGAAAATATCTTCTTTTTAGTCCCTGCTACATCCAATCTATGCGTTATATATTCTTTAAGCTCGTTTTTGCTAAGTGGACCAAGATGGTAACGAGCTGTAATCCTCTGCGATAACTGCCGTAATTCTGGTCTCGCCAGTAAATCTTTGAGTTCGGGTTGTCCAATCATTATAATCTGTAATAATTTGCTCTGGTTTGTTTCCAAATTGGTCAATAATCTTACTTGTTCCAGTACATCAGGGCTAAGATTCTGTGCTTCTTCAATGATTAAGACAGTTTTTCGTCCTTTTGAATAAGCATCGAGTAGATATTCGTTTATTTTATCTACAAAAATTTTTGTACTTGTTGTTCCCTCGGGATAATAAATACTAAGCTCATCACAGATTGTAGCTAAAAGTTCTTCAGATGTAACTTTAGGATTTAAAATAAAGGCTACATCAACATTTTCGGGAAGTTGTTCTAAGAGACATCTACAGATGGTTGTCTTTCCAGTGCCCACTTCTCCTGTGAGTAAAACAAAGCCTCCTTCACTTTCGATACCATACATAAGATGAGCAAGGGCTTCTTGATATGCTTCGCTCATATATAAAAATCGAGGGTCAGGAGCTATAGAGAATGGCATTTCTTTGAGACCAAAATGCTCTTTATACATGTAAAAATCCCATGAAATTAATCTACAAAAATATTAATATTATAATACAAAAAAATAATTAACCAAAATGCAATATCTGAACTAATTCCTTAATTGACCATATTGTATTTTCAAGTTAACAGGATGGAATATCCCCAGTGGAAACAACATGTAGATGGACTTTGTCATCTTTATCCATCTCGGTGAATAATATATCGGCCTTTTGTTTAATTTCGTTTATACTTTTTGTAGACAAAACAAGGCGAAATCTATTAAATCCAGAGTCTCTTTCTCTTCCACCTTCTTTAATAAGGATTGGTAAAATATGAGCTAAATATTCGGTGTCATTTATTTCGAATATGTAAACAAGCAGTCTATTACCAATGTTAATTTTGCTTTTCAAAATTATATTATCAATCTTTACATTATTGTAACACTCTATATGTTCAAATACATTTTCGGGACAACCACATCCAAGAATTTTTTGGATAAAATATTTAACATCCTCTTTACTCATCTCTTATTTTCTTCCGACTGCTATTATGTAGATAGGGTTTTCTTTATCAGACATCTTTAATACTTTTTTTACTTCATCATCATAAAAAGCACCTATTACAACCGCCCCTAAATCAAGTGATTCTGCCTGCAACAATATATTCTGTGCTACATGACCTGCTTCAATATATACATAAATAATACCCCTATTTCCATACTTAACAGTAGTCCTTTCATAAATTGCAGCGAATACTATAACCATAGGAGCCTCTCTAATTGGTGACTGACCCAATGCGGCTTTGCATAATTCGTTCCTTTTATCTCCTTTTTGGACATATTCTAATTCGTGCTTATAGGGATTGTACTTATATATTCCATCTGAGATATTCATAACATTTCCTACTACAACATAAATTTCGAGTGGATAAAGTGCTCCTGCAGATGGAGCAGTTCTAAATCCTCTTCGATCAGTAATTCCTTGAGCTGCCCATAGGAGTTGGGAAACCTCTTCTATTTTAAAAGGTTTATCTCGATATGTCCTCACAGACCTTCTTTTCAGAAGAGATTCCTCAACCGAGGTGCTACTTGTATATTTTGGCTCGGGTAATTTTATAACCATAGTTTTGTTATTTGATTGATCTTTATTTTCTTTTGAGTAAGTGGAGCCCATAAATATAAAACATTGAGCAATTATAATAACCAAAAGTATAATATCTTTTTTATTCACAATACAAAAATTATTTATACGTAATTAAAAATTGTTCTATGACTATAATCAATAAGGACCGAAAGATAAAATTTAATCATCAACAAGATAATCTTTAAGCTTTTCCTGAAGCGAATCTGGCCATACGTCTTCGAAAAGGATAGCATTGGTCTCTTCGATTGTAAGGGATTCTTTAAGTTCTCGTGGCAACATCTTCATGAGCTGTATCCTTAGAGGATCAGGCTGTTTTTTAGGGCTATTTTCTTTTTCCATTAAGGCCTCCTAAAATACCATATACAAAAGTGTAACATAAAATGGAGAAAAATATTTAAGTAAGGTAAATATTATTATGATTTATAAGTAGCTGGTTGTTGTTTTTTGCCGAGGGTTTTTCAAGATTTTTCATTTTTAAACTCCTTTTTCGTATAAATCATATAAATTTATTATAATTATAATATTCTACTATTTTTGAATATTTAAGTCGAATGATGTATATGTTGCTTCAAACCAAATTTGTGCTTTGTTACTATTGATTGGAATAAAAAAGATAATGCAATTATGAGGTCTTTTTTTTGATAGATATAAATAAACTCAAAAAGTTAGCAACACTTATTCGTTATTATATTGTTATTTCCACATCAGAAGCTGGATCAGGCCACCCAACGTCTTCTCTTTCCGCTACCGAATTAATGACTGCACTCTTTTTTGGTGGTTTTTTTAGATTTGACCCTGACAATAAAGACCACCCTAATAATGATAGAATTATTTTTTCTAAAGGTCATGCATCTCCTCTATTTTATGCCCTTTGGGCTGCCGCTGGAAAATTGACAGAAGATGACCTCAAAATGATGCGAAAGTTTAACAGTCCGCTCGAGGGACACCCAACGCCTTCTTTTAAATATACGGAGGTTGCAAGTGGATCACTCGGACAGGGTTTATCGATTGGAGTTGGAATGGCCATAAATGCAAAGTATATTGATAAACTACCTTATAGAACTTATGTATTACTCGGCGATAGTGAAATGGCAGAAGGCTCCCAATGGGAAGCCATACAAATAGCATCATATTATAAATTAAATAATCTGATCGGTATTATTGACGTCAATCGTCTTGGCCAACGAGGTGAGACAATGTATGGACATAATCTTGATGCATATGAGAGAAGGATTTCTTCTTTTGGATGGAATACAATTACTATAGATGGCCATTCTTTTGAAGAAATTATAAGTGCCTATGAAAAGGCTATTAAATCGAATGAGCCTACAATGATAATTGCAAAAACGATTAAAGGTAAAGGTATTTCTTTTCTTGAAGATAAAAATGGATGGCATGGAAAGGCTTTGAATAAAGAGGAATTATCCATGGCATTAAATGAATTAAAAGAGATTGACACTACTATTAGAGGTGAGATATCAAAACCTGAAGATTTAACACCCCCAAGGCAAGTCAAACAAAAAATTAAAGAAATAGACTATTCAGAAAAAAGAAAAGTGGCTACTAGAAAAGCTTATGGTATGGCACTTGCCCGTATTTATCCACAATTCCCAAATATCGTAGTGCTTGATGCAGAAGTAAGTAACTCGACTTTTGCAGAGATATTTAAAAAGGCTTATCCTGAAAGATTTTTCGAAATGTTTATCGCAGAACAAAATATGGTAGGCGTGGCATTGGGTCTAAGTCGTCGGGGTAAAATCCCTTTTATATCGACCTTTGGAGCTTTTTTCACTCGTGCATTCGACCAAATTAGAATGAGCCAATATTCAAATGCAAACATAAAATTCTGTGGTTCACATGCTGGTGTTTCTATTGGTGAAGACGGTCCTTCACAAATGGGACTCGAGGACATAGCTATGTTCAGGTCCGTCTTAAACAGCGTAGTATTGTATCCGTGTGATGCTATATCAACAGAAAAATTAGTTGAGGAAGCTGCAAAACATTATGGTATTGTTTATATTCGTACTACAAGGATGGAAACTCCCATAATTTATGACAAAAATGAAATATTTAATATTGGTGGCTGTAAGATTTTAAGAAAAAGTGACAAAGATGTTATTTGTGTCATTGCTGCTGGTATTACAGTTTTTGAAGCTCTAAAAGCTTATGAAGATCTCTTAAAAGAAGGAGTTCATATTCGAGTCATTGATTTATATAGCATAAAACCCATTGATAAAAAAGCAATCCATGATGCAGCATATGCTACGAATGCAATTATTACTGTAGAGGATCATTTTGCAGAGGGCGGCATAGGTGAGGCTGTCATGAATTGTCTTCATACTATTGCAATACCTATATATTCACTTGCTGTAAAAAAAATGCCAAGGAGTGGAAAACCTGAAGAATTACTTGATTATGAAGAAATTTCTAAAAAAGCGATTATAAAAAAGGTTAAGGAGTTGATATGAGACCAAAAAATCTTAACACAAAGATATTTTTAGACGGAGGCGATCCGGCAGAAACGAAAAAGATTATTGAACTTATAGGATTTCTTGACGGACAGACAACAAACCCTACTCTTATATCAAAAAATCCTTTAGCTAAGCAAAGGATTGAACGAGGCGAAAAATTTAGTCGAGAGGAAATTTTTGAGTTTTATGCTCAAGTAGTTAAAGAAATCTCATCCTTCATTCCAAAGGGCTCAATCTCTGTAGAGGTGTATGCTGATGCGTCCACAACTTCTGAAGACATGTTTAAACAAGCAAAAGAGATGTCTTTATGGATACCAAATGCTCATATAAAATTTCCAATAACCTATGAGGGAATAAAAGCTGCTATAAGGTCATTAGAAGAAGGATTACGCGTAAACATGACACTTTGTTTTACACAGGAACAAGCAGCATCTATTTATGCGGCGACAAAAGGCGCAAAAAGAGGAGATGTTTTTATTTCACCTTTTGTAGGAAGGCTTGATGATATTGGTCTGAATGGTATGGATTTAATAGAAAATATTATTAAAATGTATAAAAAGGGAGATAAGCATGTCGAGGTTTTAACAGCAAGTGTAAGAAACATCGAACATCTTTTATATGCTATTAAACTAAACTCAGATATAATTACAGCACCTTTTAATGTGTTAAAAGAATGGAGTGAAAAAAAATTATTCATCCCAGAAAATGATTACGTTTATCAAGGTAAAGACCTGAAAAGTATTCCTTTTAAAGAGATAGAATTAGATAAACATTGGGAGGATTATAATATTAATCATCCATTGACTGATAGTGGGATAGAGAGGTTTTCATCTGACTGGAATGCATTGATAAGATAAAAAACTCAGCCAAATTTTTTTTAATGAATTTAAATTTGCAAATAAGTTCTAAATGAGCAACACTAAGCTATTTCAATCCTAATTTTATCTGCACCCTTTACTTTCCTAAGGAGGGTTGCATCTCCAATAATCTTTCCGACGAGATTCACCTTACCAGCCGGTTCAGGACCCTTACTTATAGGTGTAGGTCCAAAAAATATGGCAATAGCATTACCAGTCGGCCAATAGCCTATATCACCTACCTCTATGGAAGTAGTAGCTGTTTCGTCAAGTGGCATTTTAAGGGGTATCTCGAAATAAAATTCATCCCCCCATTCCTCAGGTATCGCTTCCAGCGGAAGGATATTCAAAATTTCTTTTGAGGTTTTTGTATCAAAAAAATTTGCATATAATGTAACATCTTTAATTATAATTTTGACCTTTTGCATAAAATCCTTCCAAAGAGATTTTTTTCAGGTTAACTTCTTTCTAAAGCCCTTTTTAATCGGCACATTTATTAAATATTTCATCTGTTATTTCCATATACTTTTATTTTTTAGCAGCTTCCTTTATTAGAGCCTGACCTATTATATTTCTCTGAATCTGATTTGTACCTTCATAAATCTGAAGAATTTTAGCATCCCTCATCATCTTCTCAACAGGATATTCTCTCATATAACCAGAACCACCCAGAACTTGTACGGCATTCGTTGTTACCCTCATTGCTACATCAGTAGCAAAGACTTTTGCAATAGCTGAGTCTTTTGATATGTCTTTTGCACCACTATCTATATATCTCGCTACGGAATATACGAGGGCCCTTGCCGCTTCTATTTCTATTGCCATATCTGCAAGCATGTGCTGGACAGCTTGAAAACTAATTATAGGATGTCCGAACTGTATTCGCTGTCTTGCAAATTTAACAGCTTCTTCAAATGCACCTTGAGCTATTCCCACCCCTTGTGCTCCAACCCCTACCCTAGAATTATCGAGGGTTTTCATTGCTACTATAAAGCCCATTCCTTGCTTCCCAAGTATGTTTTCCTTCGGTATTCTACAATTATCAAAAATAAGTTCCCTTGTAGTAGATGCTCTTATTCCCATCTTTTTTTCTTTTTTACCAAAAGTAAACCCGGGTGTTCCCTTCTCAACTATAAATGCAGAAGCCCCTCTGGCTCCCTTTGAGCGATCTGTAATTGCAATAACTGTATATATCTCGGCTTCACCGCCATTTGTAATCCATTGTTTCGTTCCATTTAATACATATTCATCTCCATCAAGTTTTGCTGTTGTCTGAATACCCGCCGCGTCACTTCCTGCATTCGGTTCTGTTAATGCAAAAGCCACGAGTCTTTTACCCGCAGCAATATCAGGAAGATATTTTCTCTTCTGTTCTTCTGAACCAAATAAAAGTATAGGATATGTACCAAGTGCGTTCGCAGCATATGTAGTAGAGACTCCAAGACAAGCCCTGGAGAGTTCTTCAACTGCTATACATAACTCAAGACATCCCTTACCTAATCCACCATAATTTTCTGGGACAAAAAGACCGAAAAGATCAGATTGTGCAAGAGCCTCGATAATTTTCCAAGGGAATTCCTCCTTTTCGTCTAATTCCTGACGTACTGGAATCACTTTTTCTTCTGCAATTTGCCTAACTAAATCTCTTATCATAATCTGTTCATCATTTAAAAAATAATCCATTATTACCTCCCGAAGATTTCAATCAGGTTTTAAATTCTAACAGAAAGTAACATGTTTTTAAAATATTATTAAGCCAAAGGAAGCATCACCTTTTCCGTGATAGGTCACGCAGCATATCTAACAAACTTTC